>NZ_CAJTMN010000011.1:0-24422 GCF_910577125.1 uncultured Rikenella sp. | reverse complement strand
CCCGGAAGACGTTCTTAACCCCGTCCCATAGCCCAGAAAACCACCCTTTGATCGAGTCCCAGTGTTTTATGACTAACCCTTGCGGGGTATAGTTCAAAAACATCTTCTTGATCCAATCCCACGTGGCCCGGAAGACGTTCTTAACCCCGTCCCATAGCCCAGAAAACCACCCTTTGATCGAATCCCAATGTTTGATGACCAGCCCCGCCGGGGTGTAGTTTAGGAACATGTTCTTGATCCAATCCCATACGGCTGCGAATATCTTTTTGATACCGTCCCACAGCCGTTTGAAAAAGGCCGAAACCTTATCCCAATTTTTAATAAGTTTATAAACAACTACGGACAGTGCGACGATCCCCACAATGATCCAAAAAACTGGTGAGGTCAGCAGCGTTTTATTGAACATCATAACCACTTTGCGGCCTACCTTGATCGCTGTCATTAAGCCTTTCCACATGGAAACGAATTTTCCTATAGCAAAGGTGACTCCCCCAATGACAACGGATGCTGTACCCAATACCAACAATATGCTCGCCGCGGCCGTTGCGACCTTTCCTATTGTTTTAGTCAGTTCCGGATTGGCTTTGAGCCAATCACCGACCTTGCCGATAACACCACTCAACCAGTCTTTCATCTCGGAAAGCACGGGAATCAATGCCGAACCCAACTGCAACATGACCCCTTGGGCCTGTAATTTCACGGCGTCCAACGACTTTCCGAACTCATCGGCGGCGGTTAATGTCTCGTTCGCCAACACGTTTCCGGTCTCTTCTGCGGTTCTATACAGCCCTTGCAAACCATTCCGGCCCTCGTTCAGCATAGGCAACAGTTCCGCACCGGATTTGCCGAAAAAGGCGCAAGCAGCCGCCGTTTTGGTCGCGCCGTCCTCCACATTAGCAAGCAGCTCGGCCACATCTTCAAATACCGCTTCGGGCGCGCGCATCTTGCCGCTCGCATCCTTGACGCTAATCCCTAAATCTTTGAATATCTGCCCGGCTGTTTTCGATCCTCCGGCGGCGTCGGTCAACACCTTGTCGAACTTGACCATCCAAGTCATTAACTTCTCCTGCTCGATACCCGATATTTTCGCGGCATAGGTCATCTTTTGCCACGCCTCGGTGTTTACCCCCGTCGACTCGGAAGCATCCTTGACCGATCCGGCATAGTCGGCGACCGATTTACCCGCGCTGAATACAGCTCCGCCCACCGCGGCCCCGGCACCCATAATCAAGGCACCGCTTTTCACCATGCCGCGACCTACTTTCGACGCGTTCCGCTCGAAAGCCGAAAGTTTGTCCGTGGATTTCTTTACGGCCGCGTCGATAACGCGGCTCATCTTGTCCGTTGCGGACAAGATGAACGCCATCTTGAGTGCATTGTTGGCCATATCCGTTTACTACTGTTCGATCCCCGCCAGCACCACGCGACGGGGGGTCTCGTTTTCTTGTCGGTATAACTCTATCGCTTCATCCAGATAGTCGAAAAAATCATCCGTATCCAGATTCAGAACGTCGTTAAGCCCGCTTCCGGTGAAGTGTGCCAGGAACACGACGTCGGCGCGGGCTATTCCCCGTTTTTTTCATCGACATCGTTCGCGAATTTGAGGATCGTTTCCACTTCGTCGTCCGTGAAGCCATCCAGCAGATCGTCATAGACGACCGGCGCGCCGTTCACCAGAATTTTGGCCGCCGTGATATGGATTCCCCGTTCCATGTCCGACATCTTCTTGTTGTTGGCAATCGCCATCATTTTACGGGCTGTGATCCCGATGACGTCGATTCGGGTGCCGTCGGGCAAATTCATCGTCTTACGGATCGAAAGGTCCGGTTTTCTGTTCAGTGCTTCCATGTCTTAAATTCCTAAATTTTGACGGCGTTCGGCAAGTAAGTCTTCACCGTTCACCTTGTAAATATTGTTCAGCACGTCCAGTTCGACGATGGTTTCACCATCGACCTCTTCTTTGTAGTAGAGAATGGAAAAAGTGCTTTCGACCTCGGTATCCTCACCTTTCTTGTAGCCGCCGCCCGGATGCTGTTTCGGATAACCTTTCATGTAGATGACGATCGGCGTTTCGGCCGTGATGCCGCCTGTGTCGTACTGGGCCTTGCTGGACCGGACCATAATATCCACCGGCTTCAGGAAATTGGCACACGCCTTTTTCGCTTCGTTGTCCGGATAGGTCCATTTGATCGAGGCCTCCATTTTGTCGAACCCGTTGAAAAATTCGGCCGACCCGACCATCCCCAACGCTTTGTAATCGGCCATCACGGCGGCAATGTTGGGACACGTGATTTCCGATGCCAGCCCGTGTTTGCTGGCATTGTTCAGATAGACATTCGCATCGAATACTTTGTTGACTTTCATGGTTATGCAATGGTTGAAAGATTGGACAGGTCGATTTTGTACCGGAAGGTCAGCCGCTGCATCGGCAGGGCCGGCGTGAACTCGATGTCGAACGTCAGGTGTCCCAATGCCAATTCGCTGGCCGGATTGCTTTCGGCCCGGTAGTAACACTGTCCGGCGACGATCTTACCTTGTGCCACCAGACCGTTCAGGTATTGATTGATCGTGTTTCGGATCGCATCGACGTTCGCCTGAATGAACGGCTTGTCGATGTACGGGATACACGCCTGTTCGATCGCGCGTTTCATGATGGCCCGCGTGCGGCGTACGCACTCGAAAGCTTCCGTATCGGTTTTTCCCGGATAACCGGCCGTGTAGTTCCCCCATTCGACAATGCCGTTTCCGAACAGATTGACGGCGGTGGTGATCCCGGCGGCATTGAGCAAGTTTGCTTCGCACGTCGTATCGCCCAGGGCGAAAGTCAGTGCCACATCCGTCCCCTCAACCCCTGCGATTTGGTGGTTGGAGGACGAAACGTGCCAACCCTCCTCCAAATCGACCTTAGCCCGCAGACCGGCGGCATAAGCCGACATCGGAATGTTCAAATACTTATCCCCCGGCTCTTCCGCGTCGGGGTTGTAATTGGGGTTGGCTACGAGAAAGTGCGGAAAGAGCAGTTTGGCCCCCTCGCCGAGCCGCGCAAACTCGCCGCTCGTGCCGCGGGATTCGAGGGCTTGGGAAAAGGTATAACCGTCCGGGGTGTCGATGTAGGCGACCGCTTCGGTCTTGTTGGCAATCCTCACCAGTTCCGAGGCCACTGCGCTAAGAGCCGAATACCGCGGCGCGATGTAAATCATCGGCTCGAAACCGAATCGGGGGAGGGCCGTTTCAAACAGTTTCAACCCCGTACGGTTGCCCACCTCGTCCACCGTGCCGATGATGTCGGCGGGGGTAATTTCTTCGGTGTCGGCCTTTACTTTGATGACCAATACAAGGGCATTGCCTTGTGCGCTGCTTTGTTTGCGAATCGCGGTCAAAGCCTCGGGAATCGTTCCCCGGGTGCCGAATTGGGCGTCGTCTTGTTCGGAGATACACAAGGTCAGTTCATTCACCGGCCCTTTGTCGGCCGTACCTACCAACCCGATGACCGCCGTTACTACGTCGTTGACGGGCGTGTAGTCGGCGGCAAGATTCAGATGTTCGATGCCGTGCAGAAAGCTACTCATGTCGTGTTTTTTTGTGCCGTTTCCGGCGGTTGTTATTTTTTGGATTTCGTCGGTTTGGCGGCCTCTGCCATCCGGATCTGTTTGCGGGCCAGCATGGCCCGTACGGCAACGTGCTCTTCCGGCAACTCGACGATGTCGCCCCGTTTCAGCATGTAATCCTGGGTGCCGTTTTCGCCGTGTAGGCCGAATACCAGGACCGGCGCAAGTACTTCGTATGATTTCATGGTTCGTTGGTTTGAATCGTTATTCGTTTGATCCGTCCGACCACTTCCGCCGCGTCTGGGTCGGCTTCGCACCGGTAGGTGTCGAACGAAAAGGTAAGGGCGTATTGCCAGTTGTTCTGTATCCCGGCCACATATCCGAACTGACCGAAAACGATGGGCGTAACGGCGTCCGGCAACTTGCGCCCCAATAACCGTTCGCTTATCTTGCCGTACAGGTCGAATATGCCCAGCCGTCCCCGACGGGCTTTCGCCCGGATGAAGATTTCGCATTGCAGGGTTTCCCGCTGGGCGGTCATCCCCATGTTTTCGGGTTCGCCGAAATTGCTGCCGTTGATAATGACATACAACTGCGGTCGGGCCGTCGCACGCATCTCGACCAATGCCGCCTCGTGCGGCAGGACCGAAACCGAAACGCCCGGCATGGCCAACAGGCCGACAATCGCATCTTCGTATTGTTCGTAAGTCATGCTTGCGGTTCGTCTACCGGTTCCAGACGGGCAACGAGCGTATTGCCGTCGAATTTCGTTTCGATGCTTTGCACCGAATATTTTACGCCACGGATGATCAAACAGGCTTCCCCGCCGGAATCGACGACCTGTCGCAACCCGTCGAACGTCCCGGTGTAATATTCCGCCGTCGCTGCACTGGGCCGGTATTCATACCGTTCGGTGTCGCCGATCTGTACCGGCTCGGTCGGATTTTTGAACAGTACCCGCCCCGGTATCGTTTTAGATTTTGACGCCGGCCAAACAGCGTCCTCACCGAGAAGGTTGGAAATCTGCGAAAACGTCTGTTCGGCCAGTTCGTCAAAATCACTCATGTCAGATGCTCAGTTTTACTGCAACGGTCGCGTCGCCGGCAGCCGCGGCGGCCCATACGTAACCGACGAACGTATTCCCGGAGGCGGTCCCGACGATAGTTTTGCCCGTCTCTTCGGCGACATTCACATACGCTTTTTTGCCTTGCGCCAGCGCGCCGGATCCTTTCGGCAGCTCGTACACACCCTCGACGGCCAAGGCGATCGTGTCGCCGGTTTTGCCGCCCGTAACAGCCACGCCGGCCATATCGCCGACAACCACGATTTCACCGCTCGCTACAGCCTCTTCCGTCAGGGTATAATCGATAGTTTTACCCTCTTCGATCAGATTTTTCATATTTTTTCGTTGTTAGGTTGTGAAATGGAGCGGGGAGTTGTTCCCCGCTCGTTTCGTCCACGATGGCCGGGGCTACTTTCCTGCCGCCTTGACCATCCCGCGGTGGTCGATGGCCGACGCACCGAAATCGCCGCGAACGGCATATTTCATGGTGTCGGTATTGAAGTCCTCCTCGCTGTTGACCCGCAAGGCTTCGTTCCCCTCCAAGTAGGCGTAATACAACGTATCCACCGCGTTCGGGTCGGCCGCCAGGTACCAGCTCGTCGAGTCTGTTAATCGCGGTTCGACAATGATGTCGAACTCGTTGGCAAACACATTGACGTCCGAAACCTTGGCCGGAGTCGTCGCCGTTACCAGCTTCTTGGCCGTGGTTTCCAGTTCCGGCGGTACGATCAGATATTTCGGTACCACCCGGATCATCTTTCCGGCCGGGTCTTTTTGTTTCGACAACAGCACTTTTGCCGCGGCCAGGCTATCTTCGCTCAATGCGCTGTCGGTTCCGGTAAGCAAGTTCCCGTGATCGGCACAGAACATCGCCTTACCGTCCGACATCTTGGCATTGTCAACGATCAGCCCCCACACCATATCGCCCCGCAAAATCCCCCAATCCCGTACGAAACTCGACGGAATGACATCGAACGCCGAAAGATCGTCGTTGATGAACGCCTGCCGGGTGAACATGATCCCTTCGGCGTAACTTTCCACCCGGATGGTCGATTTGCTTTCCTTCAGGGTGGTGTATTTGATTTCGCCGCCTTCGGCCACCTTTTTCATTCCGTTGGCCCCGCCGACCGTGTACAACCCTTTTTCGCGGAAATCGGAAACGCTGGTCTGACGGGCGATCTTGTCCCAGTATTCCGGTGCAAACTCGTACGGTTCGCGTAACATTCGATCGATGACCCCTTCAAACAGCAGCGGGAAATCTCCGGTGCTTTGCGACCGTTTGAAGACTCGATCGGCCACGGCCATTTTGTCCATCCCGCGGGTGTTGATTCCCTGTTCGGCCAGCAGCTCTTTACCCAGCTCAACGAGCGTCATCCCGCGATATTCACGGGCACCCGCATCGAGGGAGAATTTGGCCGGGTAGATTCGGTGCAACAGGGCGTTCTGCACCGCCGCGCGTTTTTTCGTGCCGGCATCCAAACCGACGCTGGCCCCGTGGCTTCCGTTCGGTTTGGGATTCCGTTTAGCGAGCTTTTCGATCACGGCCGCCCGGCACTGGTCGATTGTCTTCTTGCTGTGGAACAGCTCGATGGCATACGAATCCGGCAACCCGGCGGCCCGGGTTGCGCGCGTGATGGCCGACATCCGACGGCGCGAACCTTTGCGCTGTTCTTCATCGTTCGGATCGTCTTCGTCTCTGTCGTTTTCGTCGTCCCCTTCTTCCTCTCTTTCCTCTTCGTCGTTTTTGACCTCCTCGCTTTCGGTACCAGCATCGCGCCCCTCCTCTTCTTCGTTGGCCGGGGCCGGTTGCTCGATGATAGACAAGGTGATTTCGTCCCCGACCTCACCGTCGGCCAGGGCGACCCCGTCCACGCCGTCCACGGTGATGATGTCGCCCGCTTTGACCGGCTCGTCGGTAACGACATATTGGGTCGTTTGTCCGCGTTTTTTTGCTCGTTTACTCATAGTTGGTTGTTGTTTGTTGGAAATAATTTCGACCGTATGCGTCCGCTGGGTCCCTCGGATTTCACTGTTGATGTCGGCCTGTACCGGGGCAAAGGATAGTTCGGTCGGCATCCAGTCGATCGCCCGGTAGATGGGATTTTTGCCGCCCGGCTGTTCGACGCGCTCGAACTTGAACACGTTGTAACCGACCGAAATATCTTTTACGATCCCGTCCGTGATGTCTTGGAACAGTTCGGCCACCTGCGCCCGCTGCGAGAATTTGATACGGGCGCACAATTCCCGCTTCTCGTTGATCCACACTTTCACCGTTCGACCGAGTTGCGCGAACACAGACCAGGTATTATGACAGTCCATCACCGGCAATCCACGGTTTGCGCGCTCCATCCGGATCGCCCCCGCCTCGCAAACTAATACCTCGTCGTAATCCTCCTCCCAGCCGAACCGCGGCACGGGGGTTTCGGTGGCAAATACGACGTCGACTTCCCGCGCTTCCGTATCGAGCGACGCCGGTTGAACGAGTGCCCGGCCATACTGGGTGGATGCTGTTCTTTTCTGCTTAGCCATTTTGTGGTGGATTATCTACAAATACATTCAGACTATCTACAGTAATGTCCATTTCCCGCAGTCGTTGGACATCCTGCTGGTACTCTTTGAAAAACTCGTCCGGTTCGCGCCCCATTTCGCGGATCACTTCGCTAATCGTGGCCAACCCGGATTTGATCCGTTTGACTTGCGCGTCCGTCTCTTTGGTCGGGTCCAGCTGCTGTACGCGCGGGGCCGTCCAATCGGCGCGAATAGGTTTCGTAATCTTGCCTGCGATTAGGCAGGCTTTCAAAAACCAGTTCCAAACCGGCGCGCACAACTGCGGTACGATCATGTTGTATTGCCAGCTTCGGAAGTTGGCGGTTACATCGATCTTGGCCATCCGACCGGATGTGAAATTGACCCGGCTGTAATCCATTGTCAGCATCTCATACGTGATACCGTACGCGGCGGCAATCCCCTGTAATATGCGACTGGAATAGGGGTCGTAATCGCCGACAGCCGGAGGGTTGGCAAATTCGACCTTCTCGACATCGCTCAAGTGCTCGATGATCCCCGGTTCCAAAGCCTCGTAAGGCTCGGTGTCCGTATCTTCCGACCCCAGCACGAACGCGGCGAAACAAGCGGCGATCTTCTGTTTGACCAACTGGGCATCTTCGTAATCGCTGAAATCCCCCGTTTTCATGAAAGCGGCCACCCCGAACGGAACGCCCCGGCACTGTCCGGGCCTAAGAATCTCGAAAGCATGTGCCACGTCCGCTTTCTCCACGAATTGACTTTCGCAGCGGGTGCCGAAAAAGACGCCGTCGCCGGGATGGTAATCGAAAACCCAATACCCAAGCACTTGGCCCTCCCGGTTGTATTGTACGCCCAGGCGCACAATCCCCCGGTCGTTAATCCCGTCCCGTGTATGGTCCAGTTGGTCGCCCTCCAGGATTTGGAGTTTGATCGGGAGCGGGCAATCTTCATCCGGCATCACCCATCGACGCACGATCAGCACGTCGCCCCCTTCGGCAATGGTTCGCATGGCCAGTTCCTGCAACCCGTAGAAATTCAATTTGCCGTACCAGTCGCAAGCCGTGCTTTCCGCCCAGTCGTGCCAGATGTCTTTGATGTGGCGTATTTTGTCCAGATCACCAATCGGTGCGGGCTGGATACCCTCACCGATGGTGTGGCGGGCAATGACTTCGATGGCGCGTTTGGACCATCCGTTGTTTCGCACCAAGTGCCGCGACCGGTCCCGCAGCGTTACCAACGCTCCCGAAATCTCGCGATTGGCTCCGGTCGAACCGGCCAGTCGGAAGGACTTGCCTCGGCGGCTTTTATCGGCGGCCTCATACGCGCGTCGCTTGGGCCGACTCCGTTTTATGTCCAACCCAAAGACTTTCATTTTTTGGGGAAATAACCACGATCGACAATTGCGTACCGCCGCCGGTGCGTCGTGCGTTCCGGAAACAATTCCGCCTCCATGATCCGCAAGGCTTCTTTCATGTCGGCAATAGAGCGATAGTTAACGGTCTTGTCTCCGTACGTGACGGATTGGACGCCGCTAACTATGGCCCTTTTGAGTGTTTCGTATTGTTCGACAGTGAATGCCATTAGCGCATGATTTGACGCTAATGTAGAGACCTCGCAAGTATCTAACAATCAACTTGCGAAAACGTGGAAAGAACTTTCCAAGAAACGGAAAAATATGGAAAGTTTTATCTATCCCAAAAACTGCTGCGGCGTCGTTTTCGTTCGCCTTTGGGCTTGACCGATTTGCTCGGTTCCGACTTGGCGGCTAATCCGCCCAAGGCGGCCAGCTTTTCGGGAGGCAAACGATCCAGGCCGAGAATCGTTGCCGCGGCACGCGCGTATATCCGGCAGTCCAACGGTTCGTTGCGCTCGTATTTCTTGACCCATACGGTGTGGCGATAGCCGCGCACGATCTTGACGACCTGTTCTTCGGCGGTCAGGCCGCGGAAATAGTGTTCGTCGTACTCCGGGAAATGGCAATAACCCGGCGGCGGGTTCCCGTCGCTGTCTTTTTCGAGTCGCAAATCCGAATACAATTCGCCTTTGAGGAGCGATACCCCGATGTTCCAAAGTTTCGTTTTTCCGACTCGCTTCCCGGCTTTGGTCACGTCGACGGATTTGGGCGGCATGACCGCCATTTTCTGCCCGTCCTGTCCCTTGGTCGGAATAACGCGCGAACCGGAGAACCGACGGCAAAAAGTATAAACGTGCGTCGTGTTGTACCCGCTGTCCACGGCCATCAGTTGCAGCGGCAGTTCCGCACCGTCTCGACGCACCCACCGTTCGCCCACCACTTCGGCCAACTCGTCCCATACTTTCTTACCCGCCGTATCGCCGTCGATCACGCGGTAATCAATGGAGTAGGACCGTTTGTCGGCACACCAGCCCACAATCTCCAACTCCAGCCGGTCGCGCTGGACGTCCACGCCCGCCGTGATGAAACAAACATCGTCCGGAACGCTGTTCGTCCGGTAGCTTTCCCGCCGGTTGTACAGATTCTTGAACGGCGGCGCCTCGCCCCGCTCCGCCCACGTTTCACCGAGGGTCGTATTGACAAACACTTTCAGCCGGGATTGGTTATCTTTCGCCTTGACGAAGTCGGCAGCGATCTCGCCCCACGACTGCCAGCCGAACGGCGAATACAGAGAATTGAGGTGGAAGCCGATAGTGTCCGGATTGGATTTCTCTGGTTTGCTGGCCACCCATTCGCCGTGCGCGAACATCTCGACCTTGTGCCGCTCTTCCATCCGCGCGCCGCAATGGATACACTCATACTTTGCGGTTTCCGGGCGACCCTCATCCCACTTCAACTGCGAGAAGGTCAGCGGCTGCATCCCGCCGCAATACGGACACGGGACATGGTAGTAGTTTTGATCTGTTTCCAGGAACTCGCTTTCGATGACAGACAGTCCGCTAATGGTCGGCGTGCTGACGATGTAAATCTTTTTGTTCGGGAACGTGCGGGTACGGGCGATGGCCAGTTCAATCGGCGACCCCTCGTCATCCAAATCTTTCGGGTACGCATCGACCTCATCCAGGATCAGGAAGCGAATCGGCACGGACCGCAACCCGGCGGCACTATTCGCACCGGCGAACAGCAAAACACCACCGTCGAAACTCTTTTGCATGATGGTGTTTTTGCTGTCCCGGCTCTTGTTCACCGCCACCCGCGCTTTGACCTCCGGGCACATTTCGATCAGAGGGTCGATACGGCCTTGTGACAACCGTTTGACCATCTCTTCCGTGGGCTGAACGAACATGGCCGGGGCCGGTGATATGTGCATGACATAGCCGATGAAGTTTGTGCCGCTTTCGGTGGCTCCGACCTGTGCTCCCTTCATGAAGACTATTTTCTTGTACGGTTCATGGACGCTCAGACACTCCATGATTCGCCGCAGGTACGGAGTCCGGTCGGTGCGATACCGGCCCGGTTCTGCCGACGACACCGGGGAGAGGTATCGATACCGGTCGGCCCATTCCGCTACCGAGATGCGCGGGACCGGACGTAACCCCTCGAAGAACCGGCCTATGCTCGTGTATTCGTTCATTTTTCAAGTCGCGCGCCGATGTCGGCCAACTTCTCCAGCTCGTCCGCAATGGCATTGTAGATGATACTATGTGCTTTGTTCCGGTTCGCGGCTTCCGCTATCACCTGGTCCACAATCCGGTCCGGGATCACCAGCAGGGCATTTCGGATCTCTTGCGCCGCGGCAAATAGTTCGGCATCTATGGTCGCTTTCGCAACAAGCGACCCTTCTTTCTCCGCCAACTCCAACTCGGCCAAACGCGCTTTGGCGATCTTCTCTTGTAACTGGGCATCTTCATAGGTCAAGGCTAACGCCGCCGGGTTCTCGACGTGCTTTTTCTCGGGGGCAATAAAAGTACTGTCGAACGTCTTGATATAGTCGGCCAACATCTGGCGGATTTTACGCGACGCCGGGTGTGCGGCATTCAGTGAGCCGTACCAGCTCTTGGCCGCCTGTTGCGGGTCGAGGAAGTACGGCGATGTGGCTCCTGTCCCCACGCGATCTGCGACTTGGTCCGGAATATAACCGCGTTTGATGGCTGCGGCAATGGTTTTTGAACTAATGCCGGTCAGCTCCTCGAAATCCGATATTTTAACCCACCCTTTGGGTGCTTTCTTTTTCATCCCCCGAACGCTTCCTACTTCCTATGATAATTTTTCCCGCTAACTAACCGAAAACCGCGGTGCCGACTACCCCCGATGCGGGTAGCCGGAAAGAACCTACTACCGCTGCGCTGTGAGGTCATTGATGCGTTTGGTCAATATCCCTCGAACTCGTGCGGTTACTTCGTTCCCCATAAACTGTTGGACGTCCTGGGCAATCTTTTTGTTCACACTCATTGAGAAAACAGATGGTCCCATACGCTGGGTAATCCTCACTTTGTTGTTCTTTGTACGACCGATCCCGCCCTTACGCCGCTCCGCTTTCGTATAATGGTAGAAACCCTTTCGTTTGATATATTTTCCTCGGCTGAACACTCCGGTGTGTTCGCTGGTCTCTTCTCCTTTCTTGCCTGCTGGGACAGTGGCAATGAACGCATCTCGTATGTATGTCGTTTTTCCTTTATGGAAAGCGACAGAGATAGAAGATCCCGATTGTTTGGGCTTGAATGCAATGACCGGCAACCGGTTCTCGTTGATCGAGACGGCTCCCCACAATTTTTTAGGGCTGGATCGGGGCGATACTTTAGCCGTACGGGCCAAGTATTTTTGCGTGATGTTGTATTCGGCCTTAATATTCTTGGTAATCCGCGATATAGACCTCGATAAAACGCCGTTAATAGCCTGCGACGTTAACCGGAGAATTTCATTCTGGGACAATCGGTTGCGAAATTCATGTTGGATGCGTTCGACCTCGCCCCGTTTCTCTTGGGTAAATTCGATCTTCATTGATTAGCTTTTTGACCTGCTGTTTGTTCCTGCTCCAGGGCCGTCAATTGCTGTTCGATCTTGATGTAGGCTTCGACGGCGCGGGGGGTGCGTTTCTTAAGAAATTCAAACCAGCGGCGCGAAACACCTGCTTTGCGGCATAGGCTGGCGATGGAGATTCCGAGGGCGTTGGCCCGGCGGGTGATCTGTTGTGCCAGTTCGTTCGGTGTCGGTTCTTGCATAGCTGTTCAGTTGGATAGGGTTAGTAATTAGCAGCCACATACCGCAGCATAAACCGTTTGACCGTTCGCAACCATTCCTGGCGGCTGGTACTTGCGCCGCTCAGGTACGAATCTTTCGCATACTTTCCGCCTCGTTCGGCGTGCGCCCGGTATTCCCGGATTTCACCGGTCAGGCACACGCGCAACAGATAGCACCAATTCCATTCAAAGCATAGCGATAGTTTGTCGGCATAACAGAGCCGCGACGGCGCGACACCGTCTTTGCGGGCATAATACCGGGAATGGTAGCGGGTGAAATTGCCCCATGCCGGACCGAACAAACGGGTCATGATCCGCGCGCCGGCCTCAACGTGCGTTTCACCCTCCGGACCGTCCATATTGGGTTTTCCCCAATATCCCCAATCGTGGACGATGAAAGCCACCCACAGGCGCGGATCAGTCGGAAATCCATAGAGCCGCCACCATGCCGCGGCCACCAACAGGGGGTGAATGAATATGCAGTGTGCCCCGAACAGGAGGCTTTTGGTACCGATTTTCATTATTCGTTCAGTTTCTGTATAAATTGATTCAGGCGGGCGCAACCTTCGCAGTTTGGCCGACATCTTCCGTCCTGGAACGGACACATCCGTTTGAACGCCTCAACCGCCTTAACCTGGCAATCGTTTACGAAGGCAAGATACCGTTTCCGTTCGTTACAGACATCCGCAAACCGGCAATCATACTTGCCACTGGTCCAGTCTCGCAAAAGATAAGTGCGACACCCCTTGCAATATTCGTGTATGTGACGTGATTCGCGATATAGATATTTCCTTGTAGGTTCCTCCTTGAGGCAACGCACCTGAAGACCATGCGCAGGTAGGCTTATGTTGCTTGGTTTGAGATTCTCCGGACTGAAATACAAGCACTGGCTGTAAATGCCGCTCATTGCAGATGACCAACTGTCCCCGCAGTAGCCGACGTTCAACAGAACGTCATTGTCTTTAGGGTGGAATCCCCCCAGCTCATACCCGAGCTTCTGAGTTATGTACTCGAAACCGTTCAACCCTGTGTCGAGCGCGTTTTGGGTCCAAACATCTCTATCGTAATCCCATAACACTATACCCAATACTTTGTGAAACTCGTTGGTGCACGGTCCCCAGTCCGGCAGGCTGTCCCAAATCTTCATCGCCTCCTCGTGGGTGAAATACCGGTTGCCTGTCTCGTCCTCGTAGTAGTCCGACAAGATCCATTCTTTCCCTGTCTCCGGGTTGATGATCCCGGTTCGGAACTCTTTCGGTTGCCAGTTCTTGTTGATTTTCATTTTAGTCTTTGATTTCGATTTGGAGGTTTCGGGCCGTTACATTGGTTCGGATGATGGTCGCGGCCAGCGGGTTGGTCTCGGCGGCGACGTGCCGGAGCAGCGTCGGGATTCCCCGTAGCCTGTCCGCCGCGTCGAAACGGAAGTGGGGGCAAAGCCGGTCGTTGTACTCCGCGATCAGCTCCGCCAAGGCCTGTGCGATGCTCTTGTACTTCGACACAGCCAGCGGGCCGGACACCCCCTCGACAGACTCGTCTATGATCCGGTAGGCCGCTTCGCACCGGTCAACGTAGGGCCGCCCGAGATTGGTGCGGTGGGTGAAGACCCGGTAGGCTGCCTCGCTGACCTCCGCCGTGAGGGCGTCCATGCGGTTCATGGTCTGTTTGGCGGCGTGGCGTAACATCCCGGCCTCCCGGAGCGCGCGGGTGAGGTCGCCAACGGCAAACAGCAGGCACTGCACGAAAAGCAGCATGTCGACCGCGTGATGTGCCTGCCGCTGCTCGTCGTCGGAGATCGACGAGGGCTTCCGGCTCAACTGCTGCTGCCGGAGCAGCTGCAATCGGCCATAATGCGTGAAGCGGGCGCGTGTAATCATAGCTCAAGTTTGGTTTGGTTCCGGAGCATCCCGAAATATGTATTCATTGGTTCGTTAGACAAATACCAGTCGAACACTTCGTCGGCAGTTGCATTATGTCGATTCCCGTATCCGTTGTTTTCAATTATTCGTTGAATACTTTTCTTGAATGCTCGCTCGAAACCAGGATAGCGGATTCGTTGTGCTTGCTTTTCCCTCGTCGAGGCCATCGGGCAAAAAATGCAACCGATTCGGTGACACCCTTCGTCATACAGCTTGCAGTATTCAATGCCATTACTTCGTATGAAATTCCATACATCATAATCTGTCCATCGAAACAACGGCGAGATAACAATTCGGTCAGAACCTTTCACGCACTGGTGTAACATTTCATCCGTTGCGCCGAAAAGCACATCCGGGTCATCGTATTGCTTCCTTCGAGCTTTGTTGGCATTCGCCCTTTCCACCTCGGCCCTCGACGCCCTTCTTGTGCTTTCCGCCGCTCTCACACCGGTCAAAGTCACCTTATCTTTTCCTGCATGTTCTTTGAGTTTCTCGCAGCACCAGCGCACCTTTCGTGTCGGCAGTATAGATTTCTTTTCGAGAAGCTGGTAGAAGTTGAGCGGCGGACGGTGCAACTCCACTTCGGGATAGTTATTTCGGACAAAAGCCATCAACTCCGGCGGATCGATCGTGGTTACCTGCATGTGGGCTTTGAACTTCACCCCAGCCATTTGCGCAATGTGATACAGCACCTGCGAATCTTTGCCACCGCTGAATGCCAAATGAAACCCGTCTGGGTGCATCCGCAAGGCTAACGGTTCTGCTCGCCGCAAAAGATCGATCGAGTGGTCTATCTTTCGTTGTAAAGTCTTGGTAGTCATTACTGGAAATATTGCGAGCATTTGAATCCCTTTCGCGGCTCGAACGCTTGGAACTCGATTGAGTTGAACAACTCTTTTTTGTTCACCCAATGCGCGAAATCGCGTTGGAATTGTGTTGGCCGGGTATTGTTCTCGAAATCCCGGTAGGGCTGGGCGAACGGAATAGCCCCGGCAGCCCGCAACTGTTCCACCCGGCGCATCGCGTCCGGAACGTCTTTGACCAGCACGTAAAACCACATTCGGTAAGGTTTCACCCCGGCTGCTTTGAGGTTCTCGATGGCGTGCATAACCGGTTCCTCGTTCGCCGCATGGTCGTAAGCCATTCGGATGTATTGTATCCATTTCACTCGTGCCAGCAACCGGGCAATATCGGGGTTCTTGGCAATTATCCGGGCATCCAATCCTTGGTTGAAATCCACACGGATACCCTGCCGAACGATCTCTTCAATCTGCGACAGCCCGAAATCCGAGGCCAGCACATTGTTATCGAGCAGTATAGCCTGCTTGCGATCGGCGATAAACTCCGATAACTCGGCGTGTGGACGTATTGCGCCCTCTTTTCGCGGAACCACGCACCACGGGCAGCGGTTCGGGCATCCGCGCGTCAGAAAGCCATACGCAGCTCGAAAATCGGTATACAACGAATAATCCGGGCAGCTATGCTCGATCTCGTCCGGCAGCGTGGTGTCGTAATCCCGGTACCCGGTTCCGCCCCGGACAACCCGGTCGGCGGAAACCAAAAATGTACGTTCGGTCGAGAAGGTGAAGACTTTCGATTTGTACAACACGTCGTAATGTCCGAACTCCTGCGCCCATTCGACCGTATCGCCCTGCGCCTTGTGCCACGACGACAACTTCATCAAAGCGAGATTCGGGAAATGGTGTCCATCTATGTCGATCAATCCGATTTTCATTTTCCATTACGCTCAAATAAATAATTCACATCTAACTCCCACAGGTCGTCCCAATGCTCCAAAATCCATTTGATGACCTCCACCGTCCAACCGTTGCCCAACAACCGGTAAATTTGCGAGTCGCTGACCACCCATTCATACCACGCCGGAATCGTCTGCAACCGGGCGCATTCGGTCGGTGTCAGACGGCGGACGGTTTCTGACAATGCAATCATACTTCCTCCTCGTTTCATCCCGGCCTGTATAGCAGGACTCTTGCCCACCGGATCGTAAATTCGATTGTGTTGTCGGGGCTGACCTCCGAACTCCCGGCTGGGATTCAGTTGGACAACCATCGGAATATGGCCGCCGCCCATTCCGGCAGAAGCCAGAATCGGCGTGCTTTTATTGACCGATACCGTGGCGTGTGCTTGGTTGGAACTCACGCAAAGCAGGTTATTCCGTTCCCACCCGTGAGCCGACAGGGTCGGAACTTTGCCCGCACGTTTCCCTCCTTTGTTATACCCCCGCGGACGTTGAAGCAGGAATGTCCCCGTCCAACTGGCGACGCCTTTTGCGGTCAGACACACCGCCTTTTTGCTTCCGTCGTTCAAGTCCGTATGTCTTCCAAGACGTTTCGGATCGGTGATATAGCGCGCCATCTTTTCGCTGACGTTATACTTGTCCGACACCTCCGTTTCGAGGATGTCAGCCAGCACAATCCCCCGGTCTTCCGGTTGCGGGATGTCGCTGTGCAGTTCTCCGAACAGCCCCTCCCGCCGCGTCTTGATGTCCGTCCAGTACCAGCGGTCGCGGTTCTGCGCGCTGACGAGCGACGAGTTGATCCGGACAGGAAACACGCCGACGTGTTCCGAAATCACCCGCAGGTATTCCCGCTTCATATTGACGTTTTCGAGCAAAAAGCGGACTTCGGGGTTATGCTGCCGGACGTGGTCCAGAATATCGACGAAAACGAAGAACAACCGGCTGCGGGGATCGTCGAACGCCAGTTGCTTACCGGCGAAACTGAATCCCTGACAAGGCGACCCGGCCAACACGAGGTCGATTCCCGCCCAGTCGATCGCCCATTCTCGCCACCGCTCCACGTCGCCGAGTTGCACGGTTGCGGGGAAATTGTGCTGTGTCTGCCGAATCGCGTGCGGGTCGATTTCGGAAGCGTAATAGACCTCCGGCTCCACACCGAGTTCCCGCAGGGCGATCTGCCCGCAGCTCATGCCGTCGAATAGACTTAAAATCCGCATTCTTTTGCAGTGTGGTTTGGGCGGATTCATGGTCATGCCGGTTGAATCATGTCGAAAAGTGTGGGGGCATTTCGATTTTGTTCCGCCTCCCGGAGATAAACCAATGAATCCCGCCAATAATCCGGGTTCAGCTCCGTAGAGAGGCCGAAACGCCCCATCTTGACAGCCGTGTACGGTACCGTGCCGATTCCGCCAAACGGATCGTAGACCACCTCGCCCGGGTTGCTGTACCGGTTGATGATTCGTTCCACGATGTCCAACTGAAGCGGACAGATGTGGTTTTGGAGTCTCTTTTGCTTCTGTCGGCTGTTGAGCGTCCGCATCCGGACAACATCATCCCATACCCATTCCGATTTGCTGATCGGGTCCACCGCCATGAACGTCGCCGGCAATCGTCCTGCCGTGTCCATTCGCTTGGCCAACTCCACGTGGGCCGCATAGTCGTATACCAGTTCCCGGGATTGGAGGCGAAAGAATCGGCGCGCTTTGTCCACATCCATAGCCGCGAACTCATCTGCCGACAGGAGCCGGTTGCCCGAACTGTTCCAAAATGCGTGCGCGTCGATCTGCCATTGCGCCCGGGTGTATTCCTCCTTCGACTTGCGCACCGGAATATCCGCATAGGCTTTACTTCCATCCGTTGGCCGCTTGCGGAACAACAAGATATATTCCGGACACCCCACCCCCATTTTCGATCCGTCCTTGCACTGTTCCGACCATCCGAGGCGGTAAGTCTGGTTATTCTCCCGCACCACGTCCGTAACCACCGTAATCATCCCCACCATGTGAAACCCGTGTTTGAGGTAGTGCGAAATGCACTCCGAATGGAACGGATCGATGGTCGGCATCCCGGTACCTGTGGCGTTGCCGAACAATACCCGGTCCTTGACATGAACCGCCGCGATTCGCCCCGGCTGGAGCACCCGCAACAGTTCCGGAGTCAGGTAATCCATCTGCTCGAAGAACTTGGCGTTGTTCTCGTTGTGGCCGAAATCGTTGTAACTGGGCGTATATTCGTAATGGTTGCTGAATGGGATAGAGGTGTGGATCAGTGCGACCGAGTTGTCGGCCATCCGGGCCGTTTCGATCGTCGTGTCGTTGTGGATGGCCCGATAGTAGCGGCCGGCCTCTTCGCGTCGTTCGACGCCGATGGAACGTTGCATTTTTTCGTAAATATTGGTGGTGTTCAATCCGTTTTCCCGAATAATTCGCGTCATCTGCTCGACCAAATAGTCGTGCTGTTTCCATTTCTTCTGCAAGGCTTTGAGGATTTCGCCCTCGCTTTCGGCATAGATGATGTGTATTTCGACCTGCTCGGTTTGCAGAAAACGATACACCCGGTGGACGGCCTGGATAAAATCGTTGAACTCGTAACCGATCCCCGTGAAGATCGCCTTGTGGCAATGTCGCTGAAAGTTGCACCCTTGGCCGCTAATGCTGGGCTTGGTGGCCAAATATTTGATCCGACCGTGCGAAAAATCGACGATCCGCTGTTCTCGCTGGTCGAGATCCTGCGAGCCGTACACCTCCATGATTTCCGGGATGGCCGCTTTGAGTGCATGCCGTTCGGCTTCGAGATCGTGCCAAATCACGTAATGACTTTCCGGATCGGCCTCGATGATCTCCCGAGTCTTGGCGATCCGGGCCGCCATGCTGTCGCGCTTCTCGCGTGCCGCCTCTTTGAGACCCAACGCCGCATCGCGGAACAGCTGGCTTTGGCCGAACTTGTCCACCAAGCCCGCATCGTGATCGACTGCAACTTCATGGTAGATTACCCGCATCTCCGGCAGGTCGTACCCCGCGTCGTCGAAACCCAGGTCGGACGGCTTGGTGATGAACAGTGCCCACGAAGACAACCACAGCCAAAATTCACGCTCCTTGTGCGGATAGAGGGTCAGGTTGTTGGCCTTGGTACTGTCGCGCTGGAAAAAGCGTGTCAGAGCCTGGCCGGTGTCCATGATGCCGAGGAAACCGGCGTAATGGATCAGCTCTTTGTATTTGTTCGGCGACGGAGTGGCCGTGCAGACGAACCGATATTTGACGTCGCGGAACTTTGGCAGGAAAGTTTGGTAGGTCTTCGAGCCGAACGACCGCAATACCGATGCTTCGTCCAGGCAAACGACCGTATAGTCGTTTGGGTTTATATCCCCGTCTCGCATCCGCTCGTAGTTGGTGATCTGTACGGTGGCGGTGCTGGCCAGCGATTCGGCCCGCGTGCGGACGTACTCGACCGTCAGCCCAAGCAGATTCCGGGCGTCCTGCGTAAACTCCTGCTTGACGCCGAGCGGGCAGACGATCAGCGCGCGCCCTCCCTCCCGGGCGGTGATGATTCGGCAGATCTCCAGCTGCTGGAGCGTCTTGCCAAGTCCGAAGCTCTCGAACAGGGCGCGGCAACCGCCGCGAACGGCCCACTTGACCGCTTCGCGCTGGTGCGGTTTGAGGATCGGGGATAATTCCGCCTCCTCAACCTCAAATCCGCTCTGTACGGCCAAATTGATCTTGCCGTTCAAAAAATCCGAATAGGTTTTCATGGCCTCAATGTTTTTCGTCTATCAATCGCCCGACAAGGGCACTGCATTCGTCCGGGTTTCGCGGCAGCTCGATTCGGGTTGTCATGCCCGCTTCGGCGAATTGCCGTTTTAAGAGTTTGATGCGTAACGTACCTTGTTGCGTCTTGTGGCCTTTGGTGTCGATCACCATGTCGTGATCCGGCAACCAAAAGTCTGTGGTGTATGTTATGGGTCGTACTGTTTCGCCATTGTACCGGAACCCCTCTTGCAAGACGTATCGTTTCTGAAACTCGAAACCGATTCCGTGCAGGGTCAGCAGATCGTACATGAAGCGTTCGACCTTGCTGGCGAAAACAACCCCGTTCCGTTCGATTCGGGTGGCATTCCGGATCTTCCGATTGCCATTCGGACTTCCGTTTGACCACATCGCCCGAAGCTCCTCAACAGTCATCGTTTGGCTGCTCTTCCGGTTGTTCCTCTTCATCTTCGATCGGTTCAAAAGACATGTCCGTTACCGTACGGTGCGAGACTATCGCCCTTTCCTCTTCGAGTGCCGCCAATTGCTCGTCGATACCTTCGGTCCCTCCGTCGGCCACATATTCCTGCCAGATTTCCCGCCACAGAGCGAAAACCGGTTCCTGTCGGGCCGCTCGTTTTCGGGCGACGATGCGGCGGATGATGTCGAGTATTTCCATGGCATTACGCATTGGGGGAGATGTCTTGTCGACGGGTGAATAGCTTTTTGCCGTTCGGGGTCGTCGCCACCGGTCCGAAATCGTCCATCGAATACCGCCCCGTGGATACCAGGTCGCAAACCTCGCTGTACGTGTACTGCTTCCCCGCTGTGGCCTCTTTGCGCTCACGTAGAATCGCATCCCGACCGGCAAAGGCAACGAAGGTGGAGTAAGCCGACTTGTTCTTGGTCGCCCCCTTGTTGTCCATGGCCATCACAATCCGCCGTATATCCTCGTCGGCGTATTTCCCAGCCAGCCATTCGGCCTGCTGCTCGGTCAGCGGGTCGGCCATTCGCTGCACGGTCGGATAGTTCGCTTCGATCCAGCTCAAAATTTCCGTCGCGCGCGATTTTTTCTTACGTTCTGTGGAAAAATCTGTGTGTGTGATATTCTTACATTCTATATTCTTTTCATTCTTACATTCTTGTATAGTGGTCACTTGCCGGTCAGTCGTTGTGCGCTCGATGGTCGGTCGTTGGTCATCGGTTGGGCGACGGTTGGCCGTTGGCTGGTCATTCGTTGTGCATCCGTTGGCCATTGGCTGGTCATTCGGCTGGTCGGCTCCTTGGTAGATCGCCCAGTTGCAGACTGAAATTAAGGTGCTTGTGTTGGTCGGTCGTTGTTCAATCTGTTGTTCACTCTCAAAGAGTTTCAGAATCCGGCGCACCTTACTCTCGTCTATCCGGAACATTTCGGCGATTTTCCGCCGCCCGGTAATCAACTGCCCCGGTTGCAGGGTAATTCGCTTGCCGTTGAACATAGCGTCCGTAGGCGTATGCGCGGCGTTATGCAGCAGATAGCCCCATACGGCGTAATGGTCCGCGTCTTTGCAGACTATCGGATTATCGAGTATCGCCCTATATGATTTGATCCAACCTTCCATCATTTCTTTTGTTTATTGGGCCTCGTTTTTGGCGTTCAAAATCCGGTCGATGTCCGACTTTCGGTACCGCCGTTGTCCGCCGATCTCGATGACTTTCAAGTAGCCGTTTTTGTCCCACCGCCAAAGCGTGCTGCGATTCACCGACAGCTTTTCCGCCACGTATTCGATCGTGTACAGGGTTTCCGTCTTTCCGTCGGCGATTTCCCGCTCGATCTGGTGGCGTGTGGCATCGGCGACGCTTTGGGCGAACTCTTTCAAATCCGCTGGCGAAATCGCCAGGGTGATGTTGGCCCCGCTGCTTATCAATTCTTCGATTTTCATGGCTGCCCTGTTTATGAATCGCGCATTACTTTGATACTATCGGCCCCCAGCGTCGCGGCGACGACCAACCGAACTTTCTTGCGTTGCGAGTACCGAGACGCCGCCGACCGCACGTTCGATTCGGTGGCATCCGAAAGTCGGATTTCAACCGTATCGCCGGCCTTTTTGAGGTTGTCGAACGTGGCGATCAAATCGACTCTTTTGACTATTTCCACCATGGGTATGGATTCTTTGTGTTCTCTATTGTTCGTTGTTCCCGCCCCTGTCTCGCTCCGGGCGGCGGCCTTGTGCCGCGGCGGGAAAGTCGGCTTTATTTCAACTTGTCGATGATGTACTCCTTGTCGGCTTCCTCCAGAGGCAACCCTCGCTCAATCTTATATCGTACGACTTCTTTGTATCCCACCATTTCTGCAGCCAGGTTGCACAGTTTCAATTCGGGATACATACTTGATTGTTCAACCAGCAGAAAAGCTATTTTGCTACTTTTGACTCTACACTCTTTCAGTTCTTCTTTTCGCTCTGCCAGTTGTTTTTCTCGAATCTGGACCTGCCTTAAAAGTTCGGCGAGAATCATACTTCCTGCGTGTTTTTTATAGTCGCGACAGAAAGTGTCTTTGTCCATATCGCCAGCAGCCATGTACATGTTTTCAATCAATCCGTACTCTTCAGCTGTCGGCGTCAGTCCTGTTCTTTCGGAAAATTCTTGCAGTGTCATCGTTGTGTGTTTTAACCAAATTTGTTCGGATTGCACGACCGCTACATTGAGTCGGCTCCGTTTATTTGTTACATTTGTTATTGCAACTGTGATTGCAAGGGCAAAGATGAAACATTTGTTTCAAATAAACAAATAAATGATTCAATATTTTCACCGTGATAGCAGAACGATTAAAACAATTGGTTGAATTAAAGGGAATTAGCTCACGTGCATTCGCTTTGAATATCGGGGTGTCATCTCAGGTTTTTGGGAAATATTTGAAAGATCGAGAACCGAGTTACGATACCCTTAGGAGGATAATTGAAACATATGATGACATTTCAGCCGAATGGCTTTTGACCGGAAAAGGGGAGATGTTGAAAGAAGATAGTTTGAGTATTGCAAAAAATGACGTAAAATTGTGGACGGTGATCGAGTCGCAACAGCGCACGATCGAGCAGAATGCCAATACGATTGCTGCATTGACTCAACAATTGGCGCAAAAGGGGGATGTGGCGGGTGTGCCGGGTGTTGCACCGACGGCGGCACGCGGATAGCCTCGACACCTCAACGGCATGCCGCATTTCGGACATTCAAGAAAAGCGCGCTTTAACAATTAGAAATATCTACTAAAATTTTTCACATGGATTTTCAAGACATTATACGGCAGTTGGTGGAACGCATCGAAAAGATGAAAGATAACGTTCTGACGGAAGAGGCGACAAAAAACGCTTTTATTATGCCGTTTATCAATGCGTTGGGTTACGACGTTTTCAATCCGACCGAAGTCGTTCCCGAGTTCATCTGCGACATAGGCACCAAGAAAGGGGAGAAGATCGATTATGCCATTATGCAGGACGGGAAGCCTGTCATTCTTATCGAGTGCAAGCATTGCTTGCAGGATCTTAGCCTGCACGATAATCAATTGTTGCGGTACTTCACCGTTTCGCCGGCCAAATTCGGTGTGTTGACCAATGGTATCATCTATCGATTCTATACCGATCTGGAGAAAGAGAATGTGATGGATGAAAAACCGTTCTTGGAGGTCAATTTGTTGGAATTGCGGGACACACAGATCGAGGAGTTGCGCAAGTTCCATAAGTCGTATTTCGATGTGGATAACATCATGAATACGGCAAGCGAACTCAAATATACGAATGAGTTGAAACGGCTGATCGCTTCCGAGATGAGTAATCCGACGCCGGAATTTGTGAAGTTTTTCGCTCGGCAGGTGTATAGCGGCCAGATGAAAGAGCGGGCAATGGAGCAGTTTACCGGCTTGATGAAGCGTGCCGCCTCGCAGTGGAAAAATGATATTATTAATGAACGGTTGAAAGCCGCTTTAAATAATGATGTTCAAGTTTCGACCACCTCTTCAGCGGAAAAACCGGAACCGGAGGCAGAACATTGCGAAGATTCCGACAACGGTATCGTAACTACTGCGGAAGAATTGCAGGGTTATTATATCGTTAAGTCTATTCTGGCGCAAAAAGTATCTTTGAATCGCGTTGTCGGACGGGATACGAAATCGTATTTCGGGGTTCTGCTGGATGACAACAACCGGAAACCGATTTGTCGATTGTGGTTCAATCGGAGCAATAAATACGTCGGCACATTCGATGCGGAGAAGAATGAGACTCGACATTTGATCAACAGCCTGGACGAGATTTATACTTTGGCGGAACCTATCTGTGCGGCTGTCGATTATTACGAAGGGACGACCAACGGCGGGGAATAAATAGGTCGGGCGTTTCATGCAAAGTATGACCGAATCTCGCTGTCGGATATACCGGATCGTAGAGAAGAGCGAGGGGCACAGCGGGCTCAGTTATGGATACGACATATTTATGTCCGTTTGTATCTGTCTTAGCTTGTTTCCTCTGTTCTTTCGGCAACAGTATCCGGTGTTTTACTATTTCGACCTCTTCACCGTCATCGTCTTTATCCTCGATTACATCGCCCATTGGATGACCGCCGACCTGAGGCGGACTTACACGCATCGATGGACGGCGTTCCTGCTGTATCCGATCACGCCGATGGGGATTGCCGGATGGACGACCTCTTGCGGGAGGTCGGATTATCCCGCCGCGTCGCAGC
>NZ_CAJTMN010000010.1 GCF_910577125.1 uncultured Rikenella sp. | reverse complement strand
AAGGCGTGGCGCGCGGTGCCTTCGGGCACTCCGAAAGGGCCGCCTCTACCCTAACAGGATAGAACTGCCCTGCGCGGGCGGCGGCCGAGTGACCTCGGCGGGACAGAGCGATACTGCGTATCGCTTACTTGTTTGCTGAGCCCCGTTCTTCGGTCGCGCGCCGGGGGCGATTCATTCTTTTTCGGCTCGTCGCCGAAAGAGTTGAATCGCCTCCTTAGGCGTGGCGCGTGAGAGATTTCAACCGTCGCCCGCTGGGATTTCATCTCGATTTTGCTCACCGCAAAACGAGTGAAATCCCTCTTCAGGCGGGCGGGCGACGGGCGAGCTTTGTGCCGGACGGAACCGTACCTTTTCTGAAGAACCGAGCGGCGTTACGCGAGCAGAGACCGCTTGCGGGCTATGCCGAGTTAGCGCGAGGAAGCCTTCGGGCAAAAGGTACCCAAAAGACTTTCAGTTAGCTACGCTACGCCTCACGCTCCGCAGGACTTATCTTTCCGCGGATGGCAGCAGCCTCAACTCTTTGCCCCGTCTCTTCCGCGTCCCACCGAAGCACAAACAGAACCGGGATTCCAACCGCCCAAAGGCTGAAATCCCGGTCTGTGCTTTTTCAAAGAGGCAAAAGGGATATCTCCTTTACTGAACAAAACAAGAAAATATCCCTCCCTCTCATCACGATTACTCTTCGATTATCACGCGGAAGCCGACATTCCGTACCGGTTGCCACGGCAGGAAGTGACGCCGGATCGAAAGGCTGGCGTTCTTCGTCCGGTCGATCCACGAACCACCCCGAACCACCTTTTCCGCATTCGACACGTTGGTCTCATCCGCCTTCACCTTGTACGGATAGGGCCGATAGTCCGACCGCGTCCACTCGGCGACGTTCCCCTGCATGTCGTACAGCCCCCACGCATTCGGTTTGTACGAGCCGCTCTTGCCGAGCAGCATATTGCCGTCGTCCACCGAAGCGTCCTTGGGCAGGAAGTCCCAGTATTTGAACACCGGACTGTTCGGATTCATCGGCTGCGGATCGACACCGCTTACGGCCATCTTCTGGAGCTGTTTGTCCGCCAGATTCTCATAAGCCGAGAAATCGGTGTCCGCTCCCCACCAGTTGTCACCGGCGGCACCGGCACGGGCTGCCCATTCCCACTGTGCCTCCGTAGGCAGGGTGATCTTCAGCCCGGTCGCTTCGCTGAGCTTGCGGCAGTACTCCATAGCCTGTTCCCAGCTGATGCGGATCGCCGGACGCCAGTCTTCGTTGACCAGATAGTTCGGCCCGGTGTGGTCTTTCCAGTGCTGACCGATCAAGCGGTTGTCGTGTTCCGGGAAGATGGCGCGGAACTGTTCGTTGCTGACTTCGATCTCGCCCATCCAGAACGGTTTGTCGATCTTCACTTTCGTCTTCGGCGCAGCAATCCCCTTGTCTGCCCCCATCACGAATGTCCCGGCCGGAATCCGAACGAAGTTCATCGTAATCCCCGGTGCCACTTCGACGCTCTTCTTGTTGTCGTCGCCGACCATCGCCCGGGCTTCGTCCGCCGTAAACGGCCACCCTTTCACCTTGATATCCTTCACCTTAGCATCGGCCGCCTGTGCCGGCATAACCGGTTCGGCTTTCGGCTGCGCCTTGAGGTATTCGGCGTAGTCGCGCACCTCCTGCTGCCAATCCACGGCGGTGCCGTTGGCATACTTGTCGGCGAGCTCTTTCCGCCGCTGGATCTGGTCGTAACCGTGCTGGCCGACTTTCAAATCCCGCACGTCGAAGAATCCGCTGTGGTAGGGGGTGTTGAAGTCGATCCAGTTGTAGAGGGTCTTCCACTCCTTGTCGGTGAGTTTCACGCCGTGGTGTCCGTTTTCGAGCATCTGCACCAGCTCGCTGTTGGATGCGTTGAATTCGTAGGGCACGAGGACGTACATGTCCGCTTCCGGCCCCTGGCGATAGAAGTAGGGGTGGAAGTCGAGGTAGCTGTCGCTGAACTTATAGAGGTTGTTGAACCGTCCGCCGGTAAAGTTCTTTCCGCCGGCGGCATTTTCGTTGTTGTGGCACGCCACGCACGCGCGGTCGAGAATCGGCTGGATTTCGAGTTCGAAGGTGAACGGCCGCACGCCGCCCTCCGGCACCTCGATTTTGGCCGGTTTCTTGGTCGAAGCGATGGTCCGTTTCGGAATCGGCATCAGGTTCTGGTCTTCGTGGCATCCCACGCAAGAGACGGTTTCGCCCGGCATCCCGACAAACCAGCTGCGCATCCACTGGATGGCACGTCCCAGCGAGTCGAGCGGCTGCAGCGAGATCGGCGTATTGGCCGGAATGGTGAAGATCGCCGAGCCGTCCTCTTCGACAGGCACTTCGCCGAGCAGGCGCTTGATGTCCCATCCGGACTGAATCCCCTGTGCGGAGTGGTTCGACGGGGAGTCCCGATAAGCATATTCATAGGCCAGGATTCTGAGCTTCTTGACCGTCCCGCGCGGTACGCCGGGCAGCCCTTCGCCCTCATAGATATCCTGAATGAAGACGGTAGCCTCTTTGCTGTCGAGGTTGACTTTATCGGGAATGACCGGCGGGGTCACCTTCTTCACCTCCGGAATGGCATTGACATACCCTTCCCCTTCGCCCTCGACGAGCAGGGTGACGTTGTCATAGATGTCGACCAGATAGATCCCCCACAACGCAGTCGGCGAGAGTTTTGCGGTCACGAGGAAGTATTTGTCGCTCAGCGGCTGCGGTTTCATGAACTGCGGCCAGACGCCGTTCACCATCTCGTCCTTGATGATCGGTTCGATCGGACGGGTGCTGAACGGAATCTCCTGCACCATCCCCTTTTCCTCTTTCCGCGACTTGGCGGGGTCGAAGATAATCAGCCGTCCCGACCGTGCGATCCCGTGGTGTCCCGAGATAATGCCGACAAAAGCGCTCGAGCTCCCCGGCAGCGGCTGCATGTCGAACGTGGAGTTCGGGAAGTACGAGCCGCTCCCGTACAGGTTCTTGTTTTCCGTCCCGTCCGGGTTCATGTGCATCACGAAGCGGGAGAAGTAGTGGATCAGGTCGGTGTATTCCCACCGAGTGTACATCACGCGCCCGTTGTTCATCACCGTAGGATTCCAGTTGTTGTCCTGGTCGAAAGTCAGCCGCCGCAAAGAGCCGGTCTTCGGATCGTAGAGCGCGAAGTTCCCCACGGCATCCGCCCCGTCCACACACGGCACCCCGTGGTATCCCAAGGTGGTATTGATAATCATCCGCCCGTCCGGCAGATAAGCCCCGTCGGCAAACTCGACGTCGGGTTCGGGAATCGCCGCGGTCACGTTCCTGAAGCCCGTCCCGTCGGTGTTCACTTCGAAGACGTGCCACCGCCGGGCCGAGTCCACCGAGGTGAAGAGCATCCGGTCGGCATCCCAGTGCAGGTGCACGTCGGTCACCGGCGCATCGGTGGCCGGTTTGTAGATCAACCGTTCTTTGAGCTTATCTCCGCGCAAATCGGAGAGTTCGACGATCGAGGCGTCGAAGCCGCCCCGGGCACCGGAGTACTGGTTCGACCAGTTGTTGGGCTGTGTCCCGAGCGAGGGCGCCATCACGTAGCGCGCATCGGCCCCCAGTTCGTATTTGGTCACGATGATTTTGTCGATATCCAGAAGCGGATTGGCCAGCAGAATCCCGCGTTTCAATCCCAAGGCCTCTTCGGCACGCGTCATCGCAGCCTGATCGGCCTGATAAATGCCGTCGAATCCTCCGGCCGCAAGCGTCTGGAGACGGGCATAATCGTCCGCGTATTTCTTCGCATCGAATCCCGGCATGGTCTTCATATCGGCCAACGCTTTCCCGACGGCGGGAATGTTCAGCCATGCGAGCTGATCCTGCAAGTGCACCACCGCCTCAGCCTGCTTGGCGAGATCCATATAGCCGAGGATGCGTTTGGCCATATCCGGCTCCGCTTCCAAAGCGGCGATGCGGTCATTGAAGTAGGCCGGTTTGTCGAGCCGGCTCACAATCTGCATCACGGCGGCCTGTTCCAGCGCCGTCCCGGGCGAGGTCAACCAGTCTTCGATCGGGGCACCGATAAAGGCACCGAGTTTGGTCTCCACCTCCGGACATGCGGCCACCAATTCCTTGGCCTCTTTCCGTCCGTTGCCGACCATCACTTTGAAGATCGCGCTCCCGCCGACCGATCCGTCGTCGATCCCGAATTCGGCGTCGAACCGGGTGTATTCGCCGTTCAGCGGGAAGGTCATCAAGCTGTTGGTGTGGGCGATCATCCCGTGATCGTAGACCTTTCCGGCAATCTTCAGTTTGCTGCCGTTGAAGTTCTTATCGACAGAGGTCCAGTTGCCGCCGATCCGTTTCACGGAGGTCTTCATGTCGGTCAGCCGCACCACGGTGCCGTCTTTCCGGGTAAACCGGCCGTCGGCCCACACGGCATGGTCGTAGTCATTCCCGTCCGGTGTCGCCCAGGTGACCAGCGAGATTTCGTTCAATCCGGTCAGGTCTACGGAGACTCTCCCCGGAGCCGTCCCGAGCCGGTATTCGGTCGATACGAACGGTAATCCTGCGGGCGATTCGGCTGCGATCTTGGCCTTAGCGGCCAAAGCCCGGTGCAGCCAGTCGTCGGCCTGTCTCTTCTTCCCGATGGCTTTTTTGACCGAAGCGGGAAGCGCAGGATGCGAAGCCAGAACGGTCGCCGCTTCTGCCGTCACAGGTACTGCGACTGCCAGAGCGAACCACAATCCGGCTGTAAAAATCCTTCTTTTAATCATCGTTATGGTTTGGTGTTAGTAGTTTCATCTCTATTGCAGGAAAGGCCGGAGCCGCACAGCGGCCCGACCCGTCCCGTTTCGCAAACGGATATGCGCGGTCTCTCCCCCGCCCTATTCCCGGAACGGGAAGAAAGCCGATACGAGCCGCACGCCGTCTTTCCGTCCGTCGTAGCTCCACACGAGCGGCGTTCCCTGTCCCAGGTCGACTTCGATCAGCTGCGGCGCATCGCGCTCCTCGGCCGGAGCGTGTCCCTGCCAGTTGGCGATCATGACTTTCCCTCCCGGCATCAGTTGTGCCTGTCCGACAAAGTGGAAAGTCACTCCCGCCGGGGCGTCGATCCTCCGGACGAGTCCGCCGATCGAGCGGTCGACTTCGAGCGCGCAATGGGCATCGCCCAATCCCGCCAGCAGGTTCCCGTTGGGCAGCTCCTGCAGGGAGAAAGGATTTCCGCCCAGATTGAGTTCCGCCACCAAAGTCGAGTCGTCTTTGATTTCCAAGACTTTCCCGTTGGTGATAATCGGCACGAGGTAGTTTCCGTTCCGCGCCTTGATCATGCGCCGGAACTGGGAGTGCGCATCGCCGATCCCCAAGTCGTACCGCACTTCGCGCCGCACGTTGCGCCCCGTGGAGTCGAGTTCCACGAACCGGGCCGGGGTACCGCAGATTCCGAGCAGGTATCCCCCGTCCGGCAGTCTGGTCGCGGTCTGCAACTCTTCGCCTTCGGCCACATCGGTGTAGTCCCAGACGATCGTCCCCCCTCCATTAACGGAGTCCCGCTTCACCACGCGCGCGCCGTTCTTATAAGAAAGCAGCACGTCGCCCGTCCCGGGAATAATCTCGACGCTGTTGCACTCCGCCCCTTTCGGCAAGCCGTACTTCCATTCGATGACATTCCCCTCGCTGCGGTTCATCACGGCGATGGTGTCCCAGTACGATCCCGCGATCAGGATCTTGTCCTGCACCGGTTTCGGCCCGCAGGCGCTCAGCCCTGCCACCGCACAAATCGCCGCTCCCAGAGCCATCCCCCTCGAATGAACGGATATCTTACGAATAAAACGTTTCATACGAAATGTCTATTACTTAGAGAGGTCTTTATACATTTCGAACCCTTGTTCCGGGGTCAAACCGTCGTGCACGACAGCGCTCACGGCCTGAATCATGGCCGCCGGATTGGCCGACTGGAAGACGTTCCGTCCCATATCGACCCCCATCGCTCCGTCGTTAATCGCCTTATAGCAGAGCTCCAGCGCCTCACGTTCCTCCAGCTTCTTACCCCCGGCGATCACGATCGGCACCTGGCAAGCATTCACCACCTTGGCAAACCCGTCGCAGTAGTAGGTTTTCACGATATTAGCCCCATTCTCCGCACACACCCGCGACGCCAGGCCGAAATATTTGGAGTCCCGCGCCATGTCTTTCCCGACAGCCGTCACCCCCATGGTCGGAATGCCGTACTTGTACCCCGCATCCGCCGTCCGGACGAGGTTTTCCACCGTCTTCGCCTCGAACTTGTCGTTCCCCATGGCGACCATCACGGCCATCGCCGAAGCATTAACGCGCACAGCGTCCACCGGATCCAAAACGCACTCGTTGTTCAAGTCGGTCAGAATCGACGACCCGGCCGAGTAACGCAAACAAATCCCTTTGTTGAACGTCGGCGGCACTACGGCTCTGAGCGACCCGCGGGTACACATCAGCGAGTCGGCGTACTGAATCAGCGGCACGATATTCAGGTCGAGCCGTTCCAGCCCCGAGGTCGGCCCCATAATATAGCCGTGGTCGAAAGCGAGCATCACGGTCCGACCGGTACTCGGCCGGAATATTCTGGAGAGACGGTCTTTCATCCCCCAGTCGAGGTTGTCGGCCCCCTTCACGAAGTAGTTCTGTCCCTGTACCGGAATCCCGATGCCGTAGTCTTTATCCTTGTTCTCAAGGATACCATCCATATCTGCCATTATCTTCTCTGTTTTTTCTGTTTTCGGTTTATAAAATGATTTTCAAGGGGCAGAGGAAAGCTTATTCCCCCACCGCCGCGGCAAAGGCGCCGAACATGCAAGCCCACGACGAAGCCCCGCTATCGGCATGCCCCACCGACTTCTCGCCGTAGTTTCTCGCCCGCCCGAAGTTGGCCTTCATCTGCACAGTGGCCTCGGCGCCTTTCCGAGCGGCTTCGGCTCCTGCCTGCAGCACTGCGACGATATCGTCGGAAGTGCATTCCTGCATCGCTGTGACCGCGGGATACAAGGCGTCCATCATGGTCTTGTCTCCCGGCATGGCCTTGGTGTTCTTCTGAACACCTTCCAACCCGCCACGGAACATGGCCTTGACCTGTGCAGCATCCAGCGCCGACAAACCTGCCGGCACCCCGTCGCTCATCCCGAGCAGCAAGCCGCCCAGCAAAGTGGAGGTCGATCCGCTGGTTTCGAGCATCACGCCGAAGCCCATATCCGCCAGCAGCACCTTGAAATCCTTCCCCGCCGCATCATCGGCACCGGCCACCCGGGCGATCGCGTTCAAGGCCGTGACAATCGCTTCGCCATGGTCTCCGTCGCCGATCACGGCGTCGAGTTCGCTGAATTCGCCCGCACGCGCCGTCACATCGGCCAACGCGCGCCGGATCATCTTCTGAAAATCGGGTATCGTTAACTTCTGACTCATAGTCTATTCTTTACAATATATATGGATTACTTCCCGAACCGTTTCCAGTACGGTGCATCCGCCTTGTAGTTCTTGAGCAGATCGAGGTGATCGGCATCCAGTTTGGCCAGAATCATCTGGAATCCGGCCTGTTCCTGCACGGTGAGCAACTCGCCGGCATATCCGTCCGCCACGGTAATCCCCGCCGCAGCCAGCTTCTTGGCCGCCGCCCGATAGACGATGAACTGTTCCATCAACGTCGTGGAACCCACCCCGTTGATATACAGCAACACGTTATCACCTGCCTTCAAATCGAGTTTCTTCATCAGCTGGCCGACCATAAACTCCGCCGTAGCATCCGCCGAAACCAGAGGTTCATTCCCTCCCTGTCCAGCTTCGCCGTGCTGCCCCATCCCGATCTGCATCATCCCCTCCGGAAGCTCGGTAATGGTCGCCCCGTTCTGCGGATGGGTGCAGGCACGCATCGCCACCGCCAGCGTGGCGATCTGTTTGTTGAACCGTTCGCCGATCTCGATCAGTTCGTCGAGCGATTTCCCCTGCTCTGCCGCAGCGCCGAGGATCTTATACATAGGTATCGCCCCCGCCAAGCCGCGCCGATCTTCATCGGCCGCATCCAAACCGGCCGAAATATCGTCGTGGGTCATAATCGATTTGACTTTGATGCCCATCCGTTCGGCGAGCTGTTTGGCCATATTGCCGCTCATCACGTCCCCGGAGTGGTTGAGGATCAGGAGCAGAATCCCGGCATCGCGTTTGAACATCTGCAAGGCCTGGAACAACCGCTGCGCTCCCGGTGCGGCGAAGATATCGCCCACCACCGAAGCGTCAAGCATCCCTTCGCCCACGAATCCGCTCACGGCCGGTTCGTGTCCCGATCCGCCGAAAGCGACGATGGCCACTTTATCTTCCGCTTTCGGATGGGTGCGTACCACGATATTTTCGGCGCCGAGTTTCACGGTGTCGGCAAAGGCCATGGTGTATCCTTCCAACAACTCGGCGGTAATGTTTTCGGTTGAGTTTATGAATTTATTCATCGTATGGAATATTCGTCTGTTAAAATCTCATTGATTCATTAAGCCTGCCACATGAGTTCGATGGCGATCCCCTCCTCTTCGACAAAGGCGATCCAGTTGTCTCCCCCGCAATCGGTGGGCGGCAGCAGGACTTTTTTCCCGGCCATCTCCGCTTCGGGGTCGGTCACGCGATAAGCCAGATGGGTGGTCGTCCGGATCAGTTCCGGCATCCACGAATCGGCGTCGAACCGGAGCCATTCGATGCGGTTCGAGCTCTGCGCGAAGTCGGTCAGCCAGACTTTCATTCCTTCGTTATAAACTTCGCCGGGTTTCGGCGTCGAGGTCGGTATCCCGACGTGGTCGTATGTTCTCATAACGGTTTTCGATTCAATGGGTTGAGTTCGGGTCTGTTTTTATGCGAACAGCGGCAGCCTCACCGGCTCCGCTCCGCCTCAAAAAAGAGTCGTCCGGAATCGGCAGGTTTCCCGATCCGGACGAACACGTGTGTCGTATTACAATGCCGCTTTCGGCTGGGTAAAGCGCAACCCTGCGTTATCGTGGTAGTTGGCGAATTCCCACACGATCGCCCCCTCCGGACCCGCCATCATGAAGTGCCAGGTTTCCGGCGCCTTCAAGGTCAGCACCTCGCCGAGGTTCTGTTTCACGTAGTTCTTCGAGATAGTGGTCGCTTTCTGAGACTCCGGCACGAGCGCTTCGGCCCCTTCCGTAGCTTCGCCGACTTCCGAGAAGTTGTAGACCCATCCCTTGTCCACCAGCCACGACTCCTGTTTAGCCGGGAAAGCGGTCTTGACGTGTTTGTGTTCCGGAATCATCTGACCCGGCAAGAGGTAGATACTGTGGGCGAAATAGCCGTGGGTCGAGTCGTTGATCCAGAAGATCCCGCCCATCCCGGCGTGTTCGAAATCGCCCAGACCGAAGTCGGTGAACCAGATGTCTTTCTCCATCAACGGGGTGAACGGCACGTCGTAGTGTGCGAACATATCGAGGAAGGCCTCCTTGGCGACATCCTGTTTGAAATTCCCCTCTGCGTCGTAGAAGTCCGCGTTGGTGTACTTTTTCTGGTACGGTGCTTTGTTGTTCATTGCGTTCGTGTTTTCCGCCGCAGCTCCCTTTTGCGCATCGGCCGGGCACGAGGAGCCGCACGATGCGAAGATCAACGAAGCGCCGAAAAGCGCTGTCAGAGAGACTGCAAAGCATTTTACTGTTTTCATGGTATGATTTAAGTACGTTGTGTTTGTTTTCCTTTAGTTCCGTCACTCGACCACGGCCATCCCTTCGATCTCGATCAGCAGTTCGTCCCGGCAGACGTCGGTCAGCACGTACAAGGCATGCACGCCCGGATAAGTTCCTTCGATCAAGGTTCGTGCAGCGTCGAGCAGGTTCTCGGTCTTCAAATATACGCGAAATATTTGGATTTCCGGCGCTGTGTCGACCTTTATTCCGTGTTTGCGTAAATTTTCTTTCGAAATCAGGTAGCGGATATTTTCGAGTGTGGTGAGGGTCTGCTGTTCGATCCCCACGCCCGTGAGCGAGGCTTCGCCCCGGATGGCCGCGGTGCCGGAGATATAGACCTGCACGCCTGCATCCGGACTCACCACGGCTTTGGCGCGTTCGAATTTCGGGGTGGTTTTGTGCCGGAATATCTTGTCCGCCACGCCGATCAGCACGTTCTGCGAGTAGTCGTGCGCGGCCACCTGCAAGGCATTGTCCAGCGCCACGACCGAGCACTTTTTCCCGGTCAAAGCCGCGGCGTCGACTTCGACCATAATCCCGCCGTGCGCCGTCCCGATCCCCGTAGCTGCCGGATAGCCTCGCTTCCACGCCGTCCGGGCGTAGAAATGCGACCGGGCGTCGTTGAAATCCTGATAGTGCTGATTGGCTCCGGGTGCATCCGGCACGTGGGTGATCCGTTCGATGTAGTTCCACTGCCGGACGATGGTGTTGATGTCCATCCCTTCGGTCGCCAACACCCGCCCGAGTTTCGAGAGCACTTCGTTGGACTGCTCCAGAATCGGCGCGTCGAGCGACGAGGGCAGAATCCCTTCCGTGAAAAGCCGCTTCCCCTCCTCGTCTTCGACCACGAAATAGCGCACGCCCTCTTCCGAACAATGCTCCCGCACGCGTTCCGAGTTCTCCCGCGACACGCACTGCGACTCCATCACGAGCCCCGAATCGAGCGACCGCTGGGCCACATAGCTCACCAGGGGCGCCCGCCATCCGAACCGGTCGCACCGCTGGCGGATCAATGCAAACAACCAATCCCGGTGCGTGATATACTGTCGGTTATCGTCCGGATTGCCGAAGAAGACAAGCCGCAACGGAACGATCCCCCGTTCGTCGCACGTCACGGTCAGCTTGTCGAGCATCTCGTCGACCATCTCGCCGAAATCGCGGAACCATACTTTGTCTATATTATAAACGACACTGAATCCCTCAGCCATCATATGCCCGTCACAATGAGTTCACGTATTCCACCAGCGCATCGATCTCCTTCGCGCTCGGCCGTTTGCCGTCCAATCCGTGCCGATAGACTTCGAAGACTTCGCGCATCGTCGCTGCACGGCCGTCGAAGAGGTAGGGCGCCGTGCGCCACACTTCGCGCAGGGTCGGCGTGTCCCACCCCTTTTCGAATTCGACATCCTCGCCGATGCGGTGCATCTGCATGTCGGTAAAGTACTCCCCGCTGTGACAATCTCCGCACCGGTATTTGTCGAAGACTTTCTTCCCCTCCCTGGCCTTGGCCGAGAGCTGGCCGTCCACCAGGTACGGACTGGGCACCGCCTTGAGCGCTTTCAAATACACATCCACTTTCCGGGCCAGATCCTCCGGAATGTTGTGGAACTGAATAAAGGTGAACCCTTTCCGGACAGCGGTCTCCGCGTCGACCCGAATGCCGGAGATCATGCTCGGCGGGGTCACATGGGAATAGAGGAGGCTCTTGCAATTCTTCGGGTTTCCGATTCCGTCGTTCATCAGGTCCCAGTTCATCCCGTCGGTCCGCGCATCCCCCGGATGACATCCGTTGCACGACTGCCAGTTCTGGAAACAGAATGTCGCATCGTTGAAAATCCGTTCGCCGGCCTGCGCATCGGTCTCCTGTCGATCTTTCACCAGCGGTACGGCGGCTGCAATCCGACGATCCGCCACGTCCACCACATTCAGCGTGTCGGAAAAATAGGTCGGTATATACAACTGCGCCCCATCCCCCGAGACGGCCATCTTCCGCGGCCCGTTTCCAGTCAGCGCCACGCGCTCCCGAATCCCGTACAGGAAGCGCAGGTCGTACGACAACTGTTCCGCCGTTCCCCGGTATGCTTTCAGCCGGGCGACCATCGCCGGATAGTCGATCACGCTCAGGTCGTGCGTCCCGGAGTGGGTCACAAAGACCTTGTCCCCCACGCTGCAGATATCCCAGATCCCCGCAGCGCCGTGTTCCGGTTCGTCGAGCACGATCCCGCCGACGAACTCCAGCTTCTCGGCATCCACCACACTCAGCGCGCTGGTGTTCATCCACCCCTGCTGCAGCTGCGAGGTCGGGACGGCAAACCGTCCCATATTATGTGACACAAGCACATACTTCCCGTCCGGACTGAGCGCGATCCCGCGCAGGGCATTGCTCCCGTTGGCGAGCTTGATGTCTTTGATTTTCTTAAAGGAGTTCAGATCGATGACCGACACATCCGCCGCCACATAGTCCACATCGGCCCGCTGGGCCGGCAGGAAATTGGCCACGAACAGGTATTTCCCGTCCCGCGAAACCACGGCGCCTTTCGGTTCCCGCAACACAGATACGCTCGCCACCTGTTTCCCGGCCACCGGATCGATCTTGTCCACGGTATTGGCAAACTGGTTGAGCACATAGAGCCATCCCTCTTTCGAATAGACGGGCGAGGTCGCTCCCGATCCCACCGCCACGCTCCACTCCACCGCTTCCGGCCCCTCTTTCGCCGGATCGATCGCCTCCAGCGTTCCGTATTTATCGAAGGTGGTCACAAAAATCCGCTCTTTTCCCGCAGTTCCCTTCCCCACTGCCACTCCGGTCGGGGTCTGTTCGAACGTCCAGCTCCGAACCGGGCTCTCCCACTGCCCGACCCGGTAAATCCGCACCGATTTGTCGCCTTTATCGGAGGTAACGACGCGCCCGTCGGCGAGGGTGGTGATATCGGTAATAAAAAGGGGTTGACGAGCCTGATCGGCCACAGCCAAAGAAGAGACTGCCGCCGAAACGGCCCGATTTGGCGAGAGGAGACACGGGCCTCCGACGGCCAATGCCAGACTCCCCGCCAGACAACAGACGATTGTCGCGGATTTCATGATCGATTCCAAGTTGGTCGGTTTGGGTATCGGCGGAACGACCGGCGACCGCTCACTCCGCTCGAAATGGTTCGCAATATTACTAAAATTTTTGCTTTTGCGCAACCTCCCGATCCTCTTCCTCCCCGGTTCCAACGCCCGCCGGAGGCCAAAAATACCGAGGGGGGAGCGCTTTAGAAAAGCGTCCCCCCCATTCCTTAAAATCCCCCCCTGCAAAACAGCCGTCAATCGACCTCGTCGAAACTCAGGGCGAATTGGTCGACATACAGCACACTCCCCGGCCCGCCGCAGAAATCGTCTCCATAGCGGCTCGAAGAGGCTACGATCACGATATGGGTCGGCCGCGTCTCGCGGTCATAATATTCCAGCGTGAGATCGAACTGTTTATAGTCCTCCACGACCGTATTGTCTTCCAGCCCCGCATAGGCGATCACTTTCGGATTCGCAGGCCGTTCGGTCGCACCGCCCCAGTCCTCCAGCCGGATATAGATCGTACAATAGTCCATCGACCCCACCGCATCGGGATGCTCTTTCTGGCTATACTTATTGCCCCCGACCGTCACCACCTTCGGCGTATACTTGTACCATCCCGTCATACGCGTCGGCCGCCCGGTGTAAGGCCGCCCCATCACCGCGCTGGAGGCCGGATTGCCCAGATTCGTCGTGTAATTCCCCGTGAAAAGGTTCCCCGCGGCGATCTGAACAAGCGGCACCCCGCCCAGCGTCTCCAGCCGCGCCGCCCGACCCTCGACGGCATTCCCCGCTCCTTCGACCGGTACGCTGTTCGGACTGGCGTATATGACCACCCCATCGTTCCCCGTCGCCCAATAGGAGTTGGCCGCATCGGCATTCGGGAACCAGGATTTCCCTTTCTGAGTCCACGTATTGAAGTTCAGGTTCGGCACCTCTACCGCCGCCTCGGTCGTAAACGCCACGGGATCGCCGTAATTGTCGCCGATCACGCCCCGCACCTCGTAGTTCGTGGCCGGCTGCAGACCGGTCGCCTTGCCCGAGAACGAAGTCCCATCGACCTCTACGCCCGAAACGGCGCTCCACGCGTCGTCGCCCGCCCCCGCCGGCCGCACCTGGAAGCCGCACTCGCCTGCCGAGGTCAGCCCCTGTGCCGAGAAGTAGGCGAACTTGGCCCACGGATTGACCGTCATCTCCGTCACATACTGCATCGACTGTTCGATCGTAACGGTCCATGTCTGTTCGATATCGAAAAAGCGCACGATAAACCGCTGCGGCAGGTTCCAGTCGCGAATCGTCCGCACATCCACATTCTCGACCTCCGTCCCGTCCGGCGCCAGCCAGGCCATCGTCGAATTGGAGGGCCCGAGCCGCAGCTCCTTCACCTCGACATCGTTCAGCGAGACGTTCTCCGGCACATACGCCGTCACGCTATAATCCACCGCGCTGAACTTCGCCTCGCCGATCTGCAGCCCGTCGTCCAGCACGAAGCTCCGCGCAATATTCTGCCGGGCCTGCAGCGTCCACACGTAGTCCTGATAGGTAATCACCGTAAATCCGTACGTCTTATCCGCCGGAATCTCGTACTTCGCCCCCCCCTGCGTCAAGTCCAGGTAGTACGAGTCGAGGGTATCCATCTCCTGTCCCGTCACGTTATCGACCATCCGCGCATCCGGAGTGATGCGGAAATCCCGCAAATAAACCCGCCGCAAATCCACCGTATCCGCCAGCGTCAGTTCGATCGTCCGCGTGGTATTGTCCAGCGTCAACTCCTCGGCCCCGCGAATCTCCATCGCGGTAATGTTCCCCGGCACGGTCTCGAACGGGATGTCGTTCTTGATACACCCGCTCAGCCCCGAGCCGACTCCCGCCAGCAGCAGGAGCATCGGCCAGAATCTCTGATTATGTCTCTTCCGCCCCATAGTCTACAAATAAAAGGTCATCCCCAACGCAATCGAAAAAATATCGATTTTGAAGTTCGCCCCGCTGGAGGTTCTCACCCCGTGATGAATCTGATCCGTAGTCTGCTCCGTGCGTTTGTACTGGAAGCCCATCACCCCGATCGTCGCTTCCACAGCGGCGAAGTCGTTCACAAAAACCGCCAAACCCGGCGAACAAACCAAACCGATCTGGTAAATCTTCGTATAAGTCCCCGTCAAATCATCCTCCACGCCGTTCGTCATCTTCCCCTGTCCGCCGCCCAGCTGGAGTTTCAAGTCGTTGATCAGCGCAAACCGACGGCTGTTTCCCAGGTTGATGTAGTTCCGCAGGAAGATCGTCCCGGTATAGACGTGTTCGATGTTGTACATATCCGACAAACCGAAGCTCAGATCTCCGAACCCCAGGCTGACGTTATCGATCTGGAGCATCGTCCGTTGATAGGTAAACGCCAGCCCGGCCGCCATATTCTTCGAGAACGAGTATCCGACCATCGGCCGCAAGGCAAACGTATATCCCCTGCTGGAGAAATCCTTCAGCAGACCGAGCAGTTGATAGTCGTCGTTATTGTGCTGGGTATAAGAGATATTCCCCCCGAAAAACCACACCCCTTTAGGCATAAACGTCTGTCCGGCGGTAATCCCCCGGTCGAACTTCTGTTTCTTTTTGGACTTCGACGGGGCTTGTGTGGGTTGCACCGTAGCCAGCTCCCGTCCCCCCGAAACCGTATCCGACGCAGCAGCAACCCCCGCCACCCGAATCGCCGTTGTATCTTCCGGCACCGCCGCCCCTCCCGCCGCCGAAGCGGGAATCGCTCCCGCCACAAATCCGGTCGCCAACAGCAGATTGATGATTTTTTTCATGCTATTTCTCTTGTATGCCCGATCGTTATCCGCCGAACGTCTTCTTTTGTATCCCCTGTATTTATTGTACCGCCAACTCTGTCGGATCCCATATCAGTTCAAAGTCGTCGATATAAAGCGTACTCCCCTCTCCCCCGCAGAAATCGTCGCTCAAATAGCTGCACGTCGCCCCCATCACGATATGATCCGGTCGCCGTCCGAGCATATCCTCCGGATAATCGATCCGGAATTCGAACGACACATATCCGTTATTCGCCGCCGCCTCCGGCGTATCGGTCGGCGTCGCTCCGCTCAACAACTCGCCATACCCCACCACCGTCGGATTCGCCGGACGATCCGTCACACCGCTCCCCCACGCCTCCAGGCTGACATAGATCTTACACTTGTCCTCCTGTCCCTGTAGTTCCGGGAATTTCCCGTCGATATCCCGATTGATCGCCTTCGGCAAATATTTGTACCACCCCTTCAACGCCAACGGCCGCGCGGTATACGGTCTCCCATAGTGCACCAACGCCCGCTGCGCTTCGGTATTCATCGGCGCACTGCTAATCGGCCCGAAAGTCCCGCTGTAAATACTCCCCGACGCCAAACTATTCACACCGAACTTGCTGACATAATAAGAGGTAAGCCACAACGCCGTCCCAGTATGCGCCTCGCTCCCCGTCACCGGCAACGTAACATTCTTATCCAACCCCTGTCCAAACATCGTAAACTTCCCGCCCGGATTCCCGGTCGCCCAAAACCGCTCCTGCCCCGGAATATTCGGATCGTACACACCGCTCGCCCCATCGAACGATCCCGTAGAGCCCCCCTCAAAATCCAAGTTCGGCACGGCGACATAAGGTTCCGTCGTAAACGTCTCGATCGTCCCGGCATCGACCCCGTCCCCTACCGGTCGGAACTCATACGTAGTCTCCGGCTCCAACCCGCGCAGCAACCCGACGAAAGTTTTCGTTGCTTCGTTCACCAATGCCTCGTCCACCGTCACCCGCTGCCAAGCCGCGCCGCTCCCCGTGCCGAACTTCTTCCGGTACTCGAACGCAAGCCCGGCCGGCCGCACATTAAGCCACGACGCCGAAACGTAAGCATACTTCGCCCCCAGCCCCGGCACCCCGTTCACCAACGAAGTTCCCAGAGCCGCTCCCGTCGCAAAGTCGCGCGCCACGGCGAGCGTAATCCGCTGCGTCCGCATCTGCCGGTCGGCGTCGTAAATCTCGATATCGATGTCATACCGCCCCGGTTTCCCCGGCAGCTTCGCCCCGTCGACCTCCCGCACGTTCATCAAGGTCGAAAAGTCGATCCACATCTCCTGTTCCCCCACCACGCACGCCCGGTCGTCCGTCCCCGCCCCCCACGCGATCACATCCGCCAACCGCTGCCGCTGCTCTTCATCCTCCGCCGCACTGTTATCCCCCCCGAGCGTAATCATCCCGGGTAATCCGTACTTCAGCAACACCGTCGGATCCTCATGCCGAATCCGGATCCGCTCGAACCCCGCCTCCGCCTCGATCCGCACCTTTCCATTTCCGTCCCGATTGTCTTCGTTGGTCGAGATCGGATCGGAAATACTCCCCCCGTCATCCCGCCGCACCACCGGCAATCCCCGGGTCGGCTCCATCACCGCCAGCGGAAAGCTGTATTCCGCCAAATCCGTCCGCACCGAAAGCCGGAACACATTCCCCCCACTCGACGCACTCCCGTTCTCGTCCATCCGGATCGTAAACCGGTAAAAATCACCTGCCTCGGCATCGGCAATCACCCGCCGATACTCCAACAACCGATCCGGTTCCTGCTCGTTGGCGGCCAAAAACCGCAACAAAAACCGTCCATTCTCCGTCTGCTGCACCCACCCGATATTCTGCCCCGCATCCACCGCCGTCTGGTCGAACTCCAACCGTTGTTCCGCCGGCGAATCCTCTTCCGGCTGCACGTACAGTTTGTAATTCCTGAGCCGTTCGCGAATAGTCCGGTCGAAATCCACCTGCACCTTGACATTATGCAACCGGCAGATCAACACCACCTGCGAGATATGTCCCGACCGCACAACCACCGGCTGATGTCCCCGATACCTCGGTTGTCCGAAGCGATTCCCCGGTTCAACTTCCAGATTGTCTTCGGCATACACCTGATAAGTCCCCTCCGCCAACTTAATCGACACGATCTCGCGATGGTCGTCATAGTGCGCCACCGTATCTCCCCGGTCATCGACCACGTCGATCCGATACGGAATCTCGTTATCGACCTGTCCGCCCTTAAGGGTCAGCTCGTCATTCCGTTCGACCACAAACGACAACTCGCCCAATCGTCCCCCTGCGTCCAATCCGTGCCGACAACCCGTCGCTACGATCGCCATCGCCGAGACAAAAATCGGTATATATTTCATTATCAGCCGTTTCATTGCCGATCTTTTATTTTTTACATCTTTTTTTAGCTGCAGCAACCCTTTGCTCCGCAACTGAAAATTGCACAAAGCCAACATCCCCCCCACGGATGGTGCCGCCCGGCACACGAAAACTGGAGCTTGCTCGGAACACTTCCGCCTCCGTCGGAGCGGGCAATTCTTATCATTCTTTCCCTCGCAACCAACCGCATCCGCAGGGTGCGCGGGCCGAACGCCTCCCCTCGGGAGGCCCGCAATAATGCCACTCGCGTGTCAATGATTGCGTCCGCTCCCGGGCGTCCGGTCCGAAAGCAACTTTGAACCATTCTCTGCCATCGCCCGCGGGAATTTCTTCTCGATTTTGCTCCCGCAAAACGAATGAAATTCCCCTTTTAAGCGGGCGGGCGACTATCGAGCTTCGACTGCGCTCGGGCCGCGCGGGCCCCACATCCCGTGGACGGGCAAAACTTCGTTTTGCTGCAGCTGTGTCAGCCCAAAACTTCGCACCGGATGGAACTGCCCTACGCGGGCGGCGGCCGAGTGACCCCGGCGGGACAGAGCGATACTGCGTATCGCTATACCATCCAATAAAAAACATTCTTTGCCCGCGCGCTGGCGGAAATCTTGTTCAAAAGCGATTCACGTTTTTGAACGATTTCCTTATCCAGCAAGCGCGCGCGGGAATTCTTCAAAAGAACATTCTTTATCCGCGCGCTTGGGAAATTATCCCCAATCAATTCGCATTGATTGGGCTAATTTCCCTCTTAAGGCGTGGCGCGCGGGGTATTATAATAGTAGAGAAACCGTGTCCGACGCGCTCAGGCCGCGCGGCCCCGCGTGCCCGCGGTGGGCGGTTGGCTGTGTCAGCCCAAATCTTCGCACCGTTCTTTGTTCGCGCGCCTAAGCGATTCAACTGTTTCGGCTCATCGCCGAAACAGTTGAATCGTCTTTCTGACGGCGGCGCGCGACGAGCTTTGAACCGGATGGAACTGCGCTCAGGCCGCGCAGACCCCGCCAACTAAGGCGGAAAGAGCCCCAGTAAAAGCCCCGAACGGGGCCCCGCGGTGGGCAATTGGCCTGCCGGCGGAGAAAGTTCTCCTTCAAAAGAACTACTGCCGCACCGCGTTCTCGATTGTCGCCACCACCGTCACCAACGGCACGTCGATCGTAAATGTCATCCCGCTCGGCGTCCCCGTCGCACGCAAGGTAAAGTCCACATCCTCTCCTCCGACCCCTACTTTCCCTGCTCCCGAGAGCGTGTAAGTCCCGTCGCTTTCCTTCTTCACCGAGACCTTTTCAGCCCGTATCTTGCTGGTAAACAAGTCTTCCGGCAAAGCCGATTCGATGAGTTCCAACGTAATGGTATTCCCGGTCGCAGTCATCGTCAACCGCGCCGGCTGACCCGACATCTCATCCACCGTAGCTCCCCCCAGCACAACTCCTAACGTCCCGCTATAAGTCCCCGCCACTTCCGCTGCCGCCGAATCGCCGCCCGGTTCATCCCCGCCGTTCGGATCGTCGTCCCCCTCCCAGTTCTCGTTGTTCGACCCGCCGTTAATCACATCATCCCCGTCCGGAACGATCACGATATGCTCCTCTTCGTGCAACTCGTGGTCGATCGAGACCGACAGTCCTCCCTGTCCGCTCTGCTCGTACCCGATCAGCACCTGCGCCCAGTCCTGTGCCTGCAACGTCCCGCCGTCCTGTTTCCTGATTTTGAAAGTCTGTCCCTCGCCATTGCCGAGCGGTTTGCCGTCCTCTTTCCGGATCCCCTTGACGCACACGTAGAACTGCCCGTCCTCCGGCACATCGAAATACCCGGCCCGGGTCTCGTCCAACGTCCAGGTCAGATTGGCTTTCCGCTTCTCCGCCTTGTCCGGATCGGTGTAATCGGTATAGACCTCGACCGTCGCATTGTCGACCATGTTGCGGAAGTTCTCCGTAAAAGCCAGCGTAACCTTGACATTGGTCAGTTTACAAACCAGCTTCACCTCGGTCAGGCCGCCGATCTTGACCGCAAAATCGGTAGTCCCCTCGTACACCGGATGATCCCATGCCGCCGGAGTCGGCACCGCCGGACGATTATTTGCCGTAAACTGGTATTTTCCCGACGGAATCGTAACGGTCTGCCCGTCGATCTCGGCAAAAGCGTCCCACTGGAAGAGCGGCGTTTTCCCATCCTGATCCAGGATAGGCTGCCCGTCCTGATCAAGCACCCCGACCCGGAATCCCGACACGTCGACCGTTTCACCCTCCGCCCGGGTCTCGATCGTAACGAACTCGCCTTCACCCCGCAGCGACGCGACGGTAAAGGATCCCAATCCCCGCCCGTACGGATCCGGTTCTTTCTTGCTGACGCACGAAGCGAGCAACAGCCCCCCTCCGATCACAGCCGCCACCCCGGACAAGATACCGGTCATCGACCGAAACAGCGGGTTGTTTTTCTTTGTATAGGTGTACTTTTTCATGGTTTTCCGATTTAAAAAAGTCCCTTGATTTCTTTTGAGTATTCAGAAAAGGTGTGTGTATCGTTATTTTTCGTAGTTCAAGCGAACATCCTTAATTTTCAAGATATTCCCCGTATAAGTATTCCCGTTACAAGCCGGACTATCTTCCTTCCTGTAATGTTCGCTGGAACTGAAGAATACGTCGATCTTGGTCGCCTTGACATCGGTCCGGCTGTAATCGAGCTTAATCGTCAACGGTGTCGCGGTCTCGCGCTTCCCGGTAAACGGGTCGAGGTAGACCTCTCCTCGCGCAATTTCGACCTCCGTCCCCGTCGCATCCACCCCATACATCGCCACACAGATGTATCCCCGATCCCGATTGTTGTCATCGTCTTTGGGCAAAAAGATGTAGTTGAGCGACAGCGAGGTCGGCCTCGACGGCCAGGCAATCCCCCGTCCGAGCGTTTCGGTGTTCAATATTTCATAATAAGGCTGCACATTCGTTCCGATCCCCTCTTTCTTATACGTATACGCATAAGAACCCAGATACAAAATCCCCGCGGTAATATTCTTCGGCGTAGTCTGTTTGTTTCCGAACGCCCAATATTCCGCCCGCCCCCAGTAAGCGGTCTTCATCGCCACCCATGTCTCGCCATCGATCTGTTCCGGATAAGTCGTATTCTTACAGCTCAACTCATTGGCCGGATAGCGTTGTTCCTCTTGCCCCGCTGTAGCCGGGTTCCGAGTGGCCCAGCCCCCCTCGAACACATACCGCACCCCGAACAACGCCGCCTCCGTGTAAGCGTTGAAGTTCCGGTTCGGCAGGTACGGCCGCGTCTCGGTGGTCAACGCATAGACCGGACTGGTCCGGTTCTCGTTCACCACCACCCGGAACTCGTATTCCCGACCGGACTCCTGACCGATATCCGTCCCCTGGTTCAACCCCGTCAACTCGTACTGTATATTATAAGTCTTCCCCCCGTCGGTCGTCGGCAGCTCCCTCACTGTCAGGTTGTCCCCCTCGACGGCATCGTTCCAGGTCGCCCCCGCGATCTTCCGCCGATACTGAAGCGTCGGATGCAGCCCGTTGAAAATATCGTAATTGGCCTGCACCGTAAAGTAAGCGGTCGACGACCAAATATCCGCCGGCACTGGCGGCAAGAGCTTCATCTCCGGATACTCGACCGTAGCCCGCACCTCCACCGCTCCGCCGTTCGGATCGAGCGTCTGTCCATAGTTGTCCGTCAACAAGAAGCCGAAATCATAATTCGCCGTCGAATGATCCGCATGCGCCCGCATCGCCTCGGTAAAGTCCACCCACGCCAAAGTCGAGATCGCCGCCTCCTCCGGACTATTCAACGCCTCGCCCCAGCGGAATCCTGCATCCTGCAACCGATCCCGCATCGGATCGTCGGCCGGCAGCCCCGCCAGGTCGATCTCCGTCTGCCCCGCCGCCAGCCCGAGCCGATCCCGCAACACATCGTCCCCCGCCCCGATCCGCAGCACGAACGACGAAATCCCCCCCGGCACCGTCGTCTGCACGCTCCACTCGGCCTGTTCCCCCTCGAACAAGGTTTGCGCCACCCCGCTCACAAACCCCGTCGCGGTATACGTCGGCGCATCTTTCGGCAGGAAATACCGCGGCACTTCGACCTCGACCTCCTGCGCCGGATGGGTCTCGGTCTCCGTCCGCAGCACGATCACCTGCGCATTCCCGTAATCCGCCCCCACCGACATCGTAATCTTATAGTGTTCCCCCGCCCGAATCGCCGGCAGCGACGTCGGTGAAAAAGTGATCAAATCGAAATCCTGGGTAATGAGATGGAACCGCAGCCGAACCGTCCCCGGAGCAAAATATCCGCTCCGCTGGACAGAACCCTTCTTGAAATTGAGAAACTCGCTCCCCGTGGTCCGAATATCGACCGAGTAGTTCGGATAGTAGTACGAAAAACTCTCGTCGAACACCACGCTGATCTTCCCGCACGCCAGCCGGGCCACCAAATCGCACTCGCGATGATCCCCCGCCGCAATCACAAACTTATCCTCGGCCCGATAGAGATACGAATCGAGCGACGGAAACCGCACCCCACCCTCCGGCATATATTCGGCCACGATCTTATACGCCCCCGGCGTAAACTTGAGCCGCGACGACGGCAGCGAATTGAAATTCTTCCACCGCGCCAGTGTATCGTTCCTGGAATTAATGACATAGATAGCCAGATCCTCATGCGGATCGATCGCCTCGGCCGGCTTGGTCGTTTTGGTCGTCCCGAACGAGACCTCGCTCCCCACCGAATCCACCGCCAGGTTCAACGACACCTCCGCACTGCCCTCCGCTCCGAACGGAGCTTCATCGCGCCGCGAACACCCCCCCGCGAGCATCCCTCCGCACAAGAGCCCCAGCAATCCTCCGCGGAAAACCGTTCCGGCCGTCGCCAACCGCCCCCCTACGAATTTCCATCTGTTCATCTGCCAAAATTTGGTGACACAAATCCGCCTCCGCAAACCACCTCACGAAGGCAAAGGTACACCAATTTTCGTATCGTACAACACCCCGACATGCGAAATGCGAGTAAACAACCCGTTTATTTACAAATAATTAACAGCGGGACACCGTACCGGAAAATCCGACCACAGACGGTCGTTTCTTCCGATTTACCGACATTTATCCTCCCCGGCACACGTCCCGCACGCCCCGTCGCACCCGCCCGGCAGGTCGAATTTACGCCCCAGCCGCTCCGCCTCCTCGCGCCGGATCTGCGCCGACGCACACTCGATCCCCCGGCGGCGCATCTCGCGGTTGCTCCCCACGTCACTCTCCAGATCATGCCCCTTGCGGATCAGCGTAATCGAAAGACCGAGCACGAAAAGCCCCACCGCCACCACGGCAATAGCTATAAGAATCAATAGATTGGACATCGCTTCGAAGGATTTGAAAACTTCCCGCCTCTATAACGGCGCATCTAACAAAAATAGTGCTTTTTTCGCTACCTTTGCAAGGATTTATCTCCTGTTTGTCATGAAGATACTCATCGCCGGAGCGGGCGAAGTGGGGAGCCACCTCGTCAAAATGCTCAGCAACGAATACCACGACATCACGATCATCGACGAGGACGAGAAGCGGCTCGACGAGCTGGCCTCGCTGTCGGACGTGCTGACCATCGAGGGGGACGTCACCTCGTTCGAGACCCTGACCCGGGCCGAGGTGCAGCGGTGCGACCTCTTCATGGCCGTGGGGCCCGAGGAGAACACCAATATCCTCTCGGCAGCGATCGCCAAACAGCTCGGCGCCCGCAAGTCGATCGCCCGCATCGACAACGACGAATACCTGAAGCCCAACAACAAGGAGGTCTTCATCAACATGGGGATCGACTACCTCTTCTATCCGGAAAAGGCGGCGGCCCAGGAGGTGATCACGCTGCTGGGGCACTCCTCCACTTCGGAATACGTCGACTTTTCGGGCGGCAAGCTCTCGCTGGTCGTCTTCCGGCTCGACACCTCGTCGCCGCTGATCGGCCGCTCGCTGATCGAGATCACGCGCGACCGCGAGAACCTCGAATACCGCACGGTGGCGATCTCGCGGGCCGGCCGGACGATCATCCCGCGCGGCGAGGACATCTTCGAGGAGGGCGACATGGTTTACGTCATTTCGGGCCGCTCATCGGTGAAAGAGGTGACCGCCTTTTCGGGCAAGCCGAACATCGACGTGAAGAACCTGATGATCCTGGGCGGCTCGCGCATCGGGCGGCGCATCGCCAAGGCGCTCCAGAACGAAATCGACATCAAACTGGTGGACTACAACCCCGAGAAGGCCTACAAACTGGCCGAGATGCTCGACAACACGCTGGTGATCGCCGAAGACGGCCGCAAGAGCGAGGTGATGATCGAAGAGGGGCTGGACAAGATGGACGCCTTCGTGGCGCTCACGGGTCGGGCCGAGACCAACATCCTGGCCGCCATGCTGGCCCAGCGGATGGGGGTCAAGAAGGTGATCGCCGAGGTCGAGAACATGAACTACATCTCGCTGGCCGAAAGCATCGGCATCGACACCATCATCAACAAAAAGCTGATTACGGCGAGCTCCATTTTCCGGTTCACGATGAACACCGACGTGCAGGCGATCAAGTGCCTGAACGGGTGCGACGCCGAAGTGCTGGAGTTCATCGTCAAGCCGAACAGCCCGGCGACCAAGGGTCGGATCAAACACATCAACTTTCCGCGCGAGGCGATCGTCGGCGGGATCGTGCGGGGCGACAAGGCGATGATCGCCACGGGGAACGCCGAGATACAGGCTTACGACCGAGTGGTGGTTTTCGCCCTGCCGAGCGCCATCGGCAAAGTGGGCAGCTTTTTCGGATAATCCTTACACCCATGAAACAGATCCAAACGATTTTTCTGTCCCTGCTCGCCGCCGGCAGCTTCGCGGTGCGGGCGCAGTCTCCCGTCGTCTGGCACGACCCGCTGGCCGCTGCCGACACGGAAACCGATTATATCCACGGCCGGGGCTTCCGGCTGAACGACTACACCCGACTGCCGGAGTCGGCCAGACACGTTGTGCGGGAGGCGGTGTGGTCTCTGTCGCGGAACAGCGCCGGACTCTATCTGCAATTCATCACCGACTCGCCGGAAATTACCGTACAATACGAAGTGACGGGAGCGCATGCGATGCCCCACATGCCGGCGACCGGCGTGAGCGGCGTCGACCTCTACAACGGACGGGGCGAACGGTGCTGGGGGAGTTATTCGTTCGGCCATCCGATCGCCTACACCTACCGCGAGCTGCCCGACACGGCGCAAGCGACCACCTATACCCTCTACCTGCCGCTCTACAACACCGTGCGGGAGCTGAAGATCGGCGTGCGGGAGGGCTCGGCATTCGAGTTCGTGCCGAGGGAAACGCAACTGCCGATCGTCGTCTACGGTACCTCGATCGCACAGGGAGCCTGCGCGTCGCGGCCGGGAATGGCATGGACGAACCTGCTGCAGCGGATGACGGAACGGCCGGTGGTGAACCTCGGTTTCTCGGGGAACGGACGCCTCGAACCGGAGATGATCGGCTACGTGACCTCGATTCCGGCGGCTCTGTATGTGGTGGACTGCATGCCGAACATGTATGTGCCCGAGGACAGCATCTACACCTTGGTAATGAACGCCGTGCGGCAATTCCGACAGACCCGTCCGGAGACTCCGATTCTGCTCGTCGAACACCCGGGCTACGCCAATCGGCAGACCAACGCCGCGAAACGCGGGGAAGACGGACGGGCGGATCGGGCCCAGCGGCGTGCTTTCGCCGACCTGCGCAGGGAGGGGATCAAAGGCTTGCACTACCTCTCTCGCCGCGAAATCGGGATGCCGGCAGACGGGATGGTGGACTATATCCACCCGTCGGACTACGGGATGGAGGCCTATGCGCAGGCCTACCGCCGGGCGGTGGAAAAGATTTTGAAACGAAAATCCCGCTAACCTTATGAAAACGACGACCAGCCTGACGCTTCTCGGCGCGTGGGCGGCACTGAGCCTCACCTCCTGTGCGCCGAAAACACCCTACGCCACCGTGGACGGTTTCACTCAGGGGAGCACCTACCACATCGTCTACCACGACCCGCAGGGGCGCGACCTGCGTTCGAACATCGAGGAGCTGCTGGAAGATTTCGACAACTCGATGTCGGTCTACAACCCGAGTTCGCTGCTGACCCGGCTCAACGAGAACGACACCTCGGCCCGGCCGGACCGCTGGATTGCAGAGTGCCTCGCCATCGCCCGCCGGATCAGCGACGACACCCAAGGGGCTTTCGACGTGACGCTGCGTCCGCTGATCGCCGCCTACCGCATCGGGACGGAGGAGACACCCCACCTGCTTTCGCAGCGCGAGATCGACTCGATCCGCGTCTTCACCGGCTACGGCAAGGTGAAGATCGCAGAGGGACGCCTCGTAAAGACCGACCCGCGTCTGGCCCTGGACTTCAACGCGATTGCGCAGGGCTATTCGTCAGACCTGGTGGGCGAGCTCTTCGACTCGCTCGGCATCCGGGACTATATGGTGGAGATCGGCGGCGAGATTCTGTGCCGCGGCGAAAGTCCGCGCGGCGGGGAGTGGCGCGTGGGAATCGACCGGCCGGTGGAGGGCAACATGGTACCGGGCGAAGATCTGCAGACCATCCTGCGGCTTACGGACGCCGGGCTGGTGACCTCGGGCAACTACCGCAAATTCGCCTTCGACGAGAACGGCAACAAAGTGACCCACACCATCGACCCGAAGACCCTGCGGCCGACCGTACACAACCTGCTTTCGGCCACCATCATCGCCCCGACCTCGGCCATCGCGGACGGCTATGCGACCGCCTGCATGGTGCTGGGGCTGGAGGAGAGCAAGAAACTGCTGGCGCGGCATAGCGAACTGGAAGGCTATCTGGTCTACGGCCAGCCGGACGGCTCGATGGGCGTCTACATGACCCCCGGAATCGAGAAACGGGTCGTCCGGTAAGCCCACCCTAACCTCTCAGGCATGAAAAACATACTTTTCCTGTATAACCCCATCTCCGGCGAAGCGCAGATCGTCGCCCAGCTGGATCAGATCGCCCGCCACTACCAACAGGCCGGTTATGTACTGACCCTGTTCCGCATCACGCGAGAAAAAGGCCTCTCCGACCTCGGCGCGCTGATTGGCGAGCTCCGCCCCGAACACCTTCTGGTGGCCGGCGGCGACGGCACCATCAACCGACTCGTCAATTACCTGAGCCACAGAGACATCACGATTCCGATCGCCATCCTGCCGACCGGCACGGCCAACGACTTCAGCCACCTGATCGGCATGCCCGAGAACCTCGACGACGCCTGCCGGGCCATATTGAACGGCCAGGTCGCCCGGCTCGACATGGGGCGCGTCAACGACCGCTACTTCATCAACGTACTGAGCTGCGGCCTCTTCACCGAAGTCTCCCAAAAGACCCCGACCGCCCTCAAAAACGTCTTCGGCAAGCTGGCCTACTACGTCAGCAGCATCGGCGAACTGCCCTCGTTCCGCAAGATGAACATCACGGTCGAGGCCGACGAGCTGACCTTCCGCGGGAGCTGCCTGCTGCTGCTGGTCTTCAACGGCCGGACGGCCGGAAACCTGAAACTCGCCAGCCACTCCAGTGCGACGGACGGCCTGTTCGACGTGCTGATCATCCGGGGCGAGAACATCGTGGAGAGCGTCAAAAACGTCTTCCACTTCCTGATGAAGAGGAAAGGCGCCGCCTACCCGAGCGACATCGTCTACTTCCAGACCCGCCGGCTGCACATCGAGAACGACCACGTCACCTCGGACATCGACGGCGAGAAAGGGCCCGACTTCCCGCTCGACATCGAATGCCTGCCGGGCGCCCTGCCGGTGATTGTGCCGCAGACGACGAAAAAATAAGCCGACCGGCAGCCGTCAAAACCCAAGCGAGGGGCGACTTTTTTTACCAAGAAGTCGCCCCTCGCCTATTTTCACCGAAACCGGCCCTAATCGCCGATATGGGAGAAGAGCAGATATGCCACGATCAGCGTCAACACGATATTGAATCCCTGCGCGATCAGGAAGCCCCACAGCGGTTTCTTGAAGTCCTTGTTGAAGATATCCTTGAACCGGGTCTCCAGCCCGATGCAAACGAATGCGACGGCAAAGAAAAAGCCCTGCAGATTCTTGGTCACCCCTCCGATCCGATGCGCCGTCTCGACCGGCATCGCGAAGCTGAAAACCAGCGACGCGAGCACGAAACCCAGCACGAACTTCGGAAACCGTTCCCACAGCACCCCTGCGGTGGGTTTCTCGCGATGATCCTTGCCGGCATACGACCAGTAGATCGAAATCGCGAAAGCCGCCAGCCCCAGCAAGACATTCTGCGAGAACTTCACGATCACGCTGTACTGCTCGGCCGTCTCGCCCAGCACCGCTCCGGAAGCCACCACGGCCCCGGTCGTATCGATCGTCCCGCCCATCCAGGCCCCCGCCACCTCGGGCGAAAGCCCCATCCACATCGCCAGGTAGGGCATCCCGTACATCATCGGAATGGCGACCACCAAAACCAGCGAGATCACATACGACAACTTTTTGCTATCCCCCTTAATGGCCCCGCAGGTAGCGATAGCTGCCGAAACGCCGCAAATCGACACGGCACTGGCCAGCATCGTAGACATCTCGCGATCCACGCCGAGCTTCCGGGCGATCCAATAGCCGAAGTTCCAGACGCACAGCACGACCACCAGCGCCTGAATCAACCCCAAGGCCCCGGCCTGCATGATCTCGCCGAAGATGACGGTGGTACCCAACAGCACCAGCCCGATCTTGACGTAAAACTCGCTCTGCAACGCCGGCCGCATCCAATCCGGCACCCCGATGGTATTGCTGATCAACAGCCCGAATGCCACGGCGAAAAAGACGCTCTCCAACCCGGTGGAATTTTTCACGGCGGGCAATCCGGCCACATACTGAGCCGCCAAAGCGATCCCGAAGATCACGAGCAGCGAGGGCAGTATCCCTCGCGTCGAACGCCCCAAAATCCGGCTGGCAACATAAACGATGACGAACAGCCCGGCGATCAGCCAGGCGATATTCTGCCACGCTCCCCAGCCGGCCAAACTCTTGGGCATAACGGGCATCCACTCGGGCATCGCGATGGCCAGCAGCATAATCAGCAGTCCGGCGCCTACGGCCAACCAGTCTTCGGTCTTGAAATGATCCAATATCTGTCGCATTTATATTCTTTATCGTTCGTTGATCGGTGTCTACCCGCATGGAACTGTACCTTTTCTGAAGAAAAGGTACCCAAAAGACTTTTAGTTAGCTACGCTACTCCTCAGGCTCCGCAGTCCTCAATCTTCGTGATTACTTTTAGGTCGGGGTTGTAGCGCGCAATAAGGTTTAGCTCACATTAGCGCGCTACAACTCCCGGCCCAAAAAAAGTCCGAGAACTGGGCCGCCGGCAGCTTTAGGATGCGAAGCATCCTCTAAAGTTTTTCTGGTTCTCTTTGTTCACAACCGACGCTGCCAGCGAGCGCAATGCAAACGCAGTTTGCAAATTGCCGAGCGGCGAGGAGGAACCGAGTAGCGTACCGAGAGCAGAGACCGTTTACGGACTCTGCCAAGGTAGCACGAGGAAGACGAAGGCAACGCGTAAGCCAACGAGAACAGTTCACTCCCGGGTAAAAAACGAATCAACGAACGGTTAAATCAACGTTTCATAGCGCGATCCATATCGCGTTTCGCATCCTTTTCTTTGAGATGCTCCCGTTTGTCGTACTTTTTACGCCCCCGTCCCAGACCGATCACCAGTTTCGCCAAACCGCGCTCATTGATGAACAGACGTAGCCCCACCACCGTCAAGCCCTTGTCCTGCAAAGCCCGGTCGATTTTGCGCAGCTCCTTTCGGTTGAGAAGGAGTTTGCGGTCTCGTTTCGGCTGGTGATTGTTGTAGGTTCCCCAGTGATATTCGGCGATGTTCATGCCGCGCACGAACAATTCGCCATGGTGCAGGTAGCAAAAGCAGTCCACGAGGCTGGCTTTGCTCATCCGGATCGATTTGATCTCGGTTCCGGTCAGCACGATACCGGCCACCCACTCTTCGAGAATCTCGTAATCGAAGGAGGCCCGTTTGTTTTTGATGGATATTTTCTGCTGTTCCGCCATTTTCGGATGCAAAGATAACGATTCCGCTGCATTGAACGGTACGTGCAAATACTTATCCGCCCGCTCCGGTCAGACGGGCAGAAAAAAGGAGCACCCCGGCCCCTCTCGTTCAGAGAGGAACCGGGGTGTTCCGATTGTCTTTGCCAGGAAGATTTACTTCTTCACTTTGACTTTGACTTTCACGATTTCTACAAACTCAGCGTGTTCGAAGTAGTTGTAGAAGTTCACGTCCGTAGCAGCCAGTTCAGCAGCTTCCGGGTTCTGTGCGATGGCAGCTTTCAGGTTCGAAACCAGTGCGTTTGCATTCCCTTCGCGAGCAGCGATGACTGCTTTCACGTAGTTCGCACGCCAGGTGTTCATCCCGGCCAGCTGTTGTTTAGCTTTAGCGACGTTGCCGTTGAGGAGTTCAGCCAGTGCCTGGTTGTATCCGTCGAGCGTGCGAGCCGCAGCTGCATAGTTACCGTTAGCGAGTTCTACCAAGCCCTGGTTGTATTTAGCTTCCGGAATCGAAGAGGCTGCAAAGAATTTGGCAGCGTCAGCTTTCTTGCCTTCAGCCAAGGCAACCACACCGAGGTTGTTGATCACGTACGGGTCGGTGCTGTTGAGCGAAGCGGCTTTCAGGAACATCGCCTTGGCAGCTGCATAGTCGCCCTGATTTGCGAGCACCACGCCGAGGTTGTTGTACCCGCGGTAGCAGTTGTATTTTTCAGCGGCAGCTTTGTAGATTTTCGCTTTGGTCGCGTTGTCGTTGTAGAGCGTAGCGGCGAAAAGCATTTCTTCGACGTTAAGTTTGTTGATGTCGGTAGCGACAGCTTCTTTGAGTTCGGCATCGGTCAAGCCTTCCACCTGAACATTGACGGTCATTTTCGAACGACGGAGTTCCGGGAGGATCTTTTCAGCCAGCACTTTGAACGCTGCGCTCATGTTTTTGATTTCACGGTCGCGCACCTGCGGGTCTTTCTGCATGGCGAGCACCTGGAGGATCAGGTCTTTGTCCGGAATATTCGATTTTTCGACCAGTTCTTTGAAGCCTTCCCAGTCTTCACCCATCGCGTTGATGTCGAATTTGGTGCCGACCGGCATTTTGTCTTTCTTGAACTTAGCGCTGACTGCTTTTTCGGTCGAGGTACCGCGGTCTTTCGACAGTCTGTCGTTGAGTGCCAGCGGGCCGTCCGGCGAAGCGTAAGCCTGGGTGTAGACATCGCCTACTTTTTTCTTCGCGTCACCGCTGTTGGCGATGATAAAGTCTTCCAAGGCTTTGATGTCTTCCTTGCTGAGCTGGTTGGCACGAACGTTCGACTGGTTGATCGTAAACATGATCTTGGCGGTTTCCGAGATGTTGGTCACCCGCTGGAAAGCGTCCGGAGCGATCGCCACTTTCGCATAGTTGTCAGCCATCAGCTGCAGTGCGCTCACCCCGTTGGTCACGAAGATCGGGGTTTCGTACGGGGTGAAGTTTTTGATCTTCTTCCCGCCCTTGAGGCATTTAGCTTCTGCTTTCAGCACGAGCTGCGAAAGACGCATCGACGGGTGGTAAGGAATCGCCACGTCCATGGTCACCGTACCGCCCGAGAAGGGAACGACGGTATAGTTGTCCTGTACTTTTTCGCCCTGGAAGAAGCGCGGTTCGCCGGCATATTCGGTACCGTCGATCAGCGATACGATCACCGGGGTCACTTTCAGCACACCGTAACGATGGAAAGCTTTGGCCGGAATATTCACGCTAATGGTGGTCACCGCGTTGTCCCCTTTCAGGGTAACGAGTTCCGGCGTACAGGTAGCCGTGGTGCCCTGTGCGGTCTTCTTCATCATCTTGCTGAAGCAATTACAGCTGGTGAGAAGAGCCGACGCAGCGATAACTGCAAGGCTGAGGTTTAAAACTTTTCTCATGATCAGTGAATTGTTTATTTATTAAATGGTTTTTCGGTCTATTTTCTCTCGCTTTCCTTACGGTGCACAAAGGTACGTATTTGTTCCCGATTTTCTTTTAGGATAAACAAAAAATCAATCCCTTTTTCATACTCTTCTTTGTGCCGGATGGAACTGCCGCTTTTTCCAAAAAGCGGCACCAAAACCGACGCTGCCAGCGAGGGCAATGCAAACAAAGTTTGCACATTGCCGAGCGGCGAGGAGGAAACCCTTAGGTAAACTTTTAGTTAGCTACGCTACTCCTTAGGCTCCGCAGTCCTCAGTCTTCGCAGGTCTGTCGGGCTGGGTTTCCGGTGTGGCGCGCTATTATGCGGTGTAATACCTTAAGCGCGCCCACCGGGAAAACCTCAGCCCGACAAAACAGTCCGAGAGCTGGGCCGCCGGCAGCTTTAGGATGCGAAGCATCCTCTGAAGTTTTTCTGGTTCTCTTTGTTCACAAAGAGAACAGTACCCTCCTGTAGCCAAAGAACAAGAGCATAAACCAATCGGGTATCGAGGCCTTTGCTCCGGTCGGAATATTTACAAATTCCGTTCCAAAAAAGCGCACAGCATAGAAAAACACGCAGTTTCCCGAGAAAAACTTACTTCGGCCGTTCGATCAGCACTTTACGCGAGAGTTTGAGCTTCCCGGTTTTCTGATCGACTGCGATGAGTTTCACATCCATCATATCCCCCTCCTTGATGCCCGTCTCTTCCATGGTTTCGAAACGGCGGTGGTCGATTTCCGAGATGTGCAGCAAGCCGTCCTTGCCCGGCAGGATTTCGATGAAGGCACCGAACGCCACCACCGATTTCACCTTCCCGTGGTAAATCGTTCCGACCTCCGGCACCGCCGTCATCCCCTTGATCTTGGCGATCGCAGCCTCAACCCCCTCTTTATTCGCGCCGAAAACGTCCACCTTGCCGATTTCACCCTCTTCGGTAATGGTGATCGTGGTACCCGTCTCCTTCTGCATCTCCTGAATGACCTTGCCGCCCGGGCCGATCACCGCGCCGATGAATTCCTTCGGGATGGTGATCTGTACCATCCGCGGGACGTGCGGTTTGTAATCTTCGCGCGGTGCAGCGATGGTCTCGGTAATCTTTCCGAGGATGTACATCCGTCCCTGCCGCGCCTGTTCCAAGGCCGCAGCAAGCACATCATAACTCAAGCCGTCCACCTTGATATCCATCTGCGTGGCGGTAATCCCGTCCGCCGTCCCGGTCACCTTGAAGTCCATGTCCCCGAGGTGGTCCTCATCGCCCAAGATGTCCGACAGCACAGCCACCCGATCCCCCTCTGCGATCAGCCCCATAGCGATCCCCGATACCGGTTTCTTGATCTTCACCCCGGCATCCATCAGCGCCAGCGTCCCGGCACAAACCGTCGCCATCGACGACGAACCGTTCGATTCCAAAATATCAGAAACCACGCGAATCGCATACGGGCACTCCGCTTCGTCCGGAATCATCGGTTTCAAGGCCCGGAAAGCCAGGTTCCCGTGCCCGATCTCGCGCCGCGACAGCCCTCTGGCCGGCCGCGCCTCACCCGTCGAAAACGGCGGGAAGTTGTAGTGCAGCACGAACCGTTCCGTCCCCTCGCGCAACACGTCGTCGATCACCTTTTCGTCGAGCTTCGTGCCGAGCGTCACGGTAGTCAGCGACTGGGTCTCGCCGCGGGTGAAGATCGCCGAGCCGTGCGGTGCCGGCAGGTAACCCACTTCGCACCAGATCGGCCGGATTTCGGTGGTTTTCCGCCCGTCGAGCCGAACTCCGTCGTTGAGAATCATATTCCGCATGGCCGGCTTCAAGGCATAATCGTGGAAGTACCGCCGAATCATGCTCTCTTTGGCCGCGAGCTCCTCTTCACCATGCTGTGCGGCGAAATCGGCGAGATACCGGATCAGAATCTCATCGAATTTATCGCTGCGTTCGTGTTTGGGCAACTGGCTCTTGGCCACTTCGTACACCTTATTATAGGTAGCCGCCGCCACGGCATCCCGCAACGCGGAGTCGTTCTGTTCGTGACAGTAGGTGCGTTTTTCGGTCGTCCCCACCTCGCGCATCAGTTCGATCTGGGCCTGACACTGTTTCTTGATTTCGGCATGGGCGAACTTGATGGCGTCGAGCATCACAGCCTCCGACACCTCTTTCATCTCGCCTTCGACCATCATGATATTGTCGTAGGTCGCGGCCACCATAATATCGAGGTCGCACGCCCCGCCTTCCATCTGCGAGAAGGTCGGATTGATGACGAATTCGCCTCCGATCCGCGCCACGCGCACTTCCGAGATCGGCCCTCCGAACGGGACGGTCGAAACGGCCAGTGCCGCCGAAGCGGCCAAGCCGGCCAGCGCATCCGGCTGGATATCCGGATCGGCCGACAGCAAGGTGACGGTCACGAAAACTTCGGCATGATAATCGCTCGGAAAGAGCGGCCGCAAGGCCCGGTCGATCAGCCGCGAGACCAGAATTTCATAATCGCTCGGCCGCGCTTCGCGCTTGAGGAATCCCCCGGGAAACCGCCCGTTAGCTGCATATTTTTCTTTATACTCGACCGACAGCGGCATAAAATCGACATCCTCTTTGGCATCCTTCGCTGCCACGACGGTAGCGAGCAGCATGGTATCCCCCTGTCGCACGACCACCGCTCCGTCGGCCTGTTTGGCGAGTTTCCCGGTTTCGATTTCGATCGTCCGGCCGCCGCTCAGCTCGATATTCTTTTTGGTTGCGTTGTAATACATGGTTTTTTCCTTGAAAATTCGGGGACTAAGTTACAAAAAAAACGCCCCCTACCAATATAGCGAGGGGGTGATTCGTAAAAAAACAGGCGGTTTCTGTGCCGCGAGCACAGAAACCGCCTGTTTTATAACAAAAATACAACTTGCGCCGGAATAGCCCGAATTACTTCCGCAGCCCGAGCGCCTTGACAATCGCCCGATAGCGTTCGATATCGTTTTTCATCAGGTAGTCGAGCATGCTGCGCCGTTTCCCGACGAGTTTCAGCAACGACCGCTGAGTGTTGTAGTCGTGTTTGTGTTGTTTGAGGTGTTCGGTCAGGTGCGCGATCCGGTAAGAGAACAGCGCGATCTGGCTCTCTGCCGATCCGGTGTCGGTAGCCGATTTCCCATAGTTCTGAAACAGTTCCTGTTTCTTTTGGGTGTCGATGTAGTTGCTCATGTAATTATACGGTCTATTAATTAGAAGCGGGGCAAAGGTAGTGTTTTTTTGCGAATTTCCAACGCGGTTCCGAAAAAACCGCCTTCTCCCGGGCCACGACAGTTCCTGACTGCCTGAGACCGCCCCGGGCTACCGCACGGCAAGTTATAATGAACGATTCGGTGATCTACTGTACGTCGGTAATTATGGTTATAGCTGGTCATCCGCTGGCAGCGGTACCAATGGCATATTCTTGGATTTCTATGTAACATGGCTCGATCCCAGCGGCGTGAATAACCGTGCCAGCGGTCGTCAGTTGCGTTGCCTCTCGGAATAAACGGTGCCGCTCGGCACTCGAAAACCGGCCAGGTCTACCCTAAGGCAGCCGCTACCCCACCCGCAGATTGGGCCGACACAGCCTTAGCGAAACGTAGTTTCGCTCCGTCCCGCCGGGGTCACCCGGACGCCGCCCGCGCAGGGCAGTTCCGTCCGGCACAAAGCTCGAACCGCGCGCCGACGCCTTAACAGGGAAATCTTGTCAAAATGCGCAATCGCATTTTGACAAGATTTCCCAAGGCGCGCGAACAAAAATCGCGGACAAAAACAAGGTCGAAACCCTGCGCCCCGCAGGGGCGCGCGGGCCGAGAGCCTCCCCCAGCGGGAGGCCCGCAACTCACTATGCTCGTTTGGGCACCCGCAGGCTTCGGCCCGCAGCAGACGCAGCCCAACTCTTCGCACTGTTCGTCGCCCGCGGCAATTCTTGCCGGATTGGCTCACCGCCAATCGGCAGAATATGCCCTCTTTGGCGGGCGGGCGACGGTCGAGCTTTGTTCCATTCTTTGTCCGCGCGCCTGGCGATTCATTCTATTTCGGCTCATCGCCGAAATAGTTGAATCGCCTCCTTAGGCGTCGGCGCGCATCTTTGGCTACTGGAAGGGACTGCGCTCAGGCCGCGCGGGCCCCACGTCCCGTGGACGGGCAAAACTTACGTTTTGCTGCGGCTGGGTCGGCCCAATCCTGTCCGCCCGCCTTACGTTCCGCAAGACGCTGTCTTTGTTCGCACCCCGAAACGACAAAAACGGTGTCCGGCCCGATCCGACCGAACACCATTCCATTCTCATTGTATGCAAGTTCGTTACGGGATATACACCTCCAGCAGTTTCCCGTCCCCCCGAAGCACAATCTCGTTCAATTCCGCCGGCACCAGCACCGTCTCCCCTTTGGCAATCGTCTCTGTACCGCCGTCATAAGCCATTTCCAACCGGCCGTCCAGACAAATATAAATCACGAACGAGTCCAATGCCGCATAATCCCGAACCGCTTCGCCCGATACGACCAGCGAATTGGTCTGAAAATAGGGACATTTTTCGAGCGTCACCGGGGCATTCACCTTCGGAGCCGCCACGGTCTTGTAATCCGATCGGGCTTTATATTCAATGGCGTCCAGAGCCAGCTCGGTGTGCAGTTCGCGCCCCTTTCCGGTCTTCGGATCGACGCGGTTCCAGTCAAAAACACGATAGGTGATATCCGAAGTCTGCTGAATTTCAGCGATCAACAGCCCTTTTCCAATGGCATGAATCGTCCCGGCCGGAATAAAATACGAATCGCCGTCTTCAACCTTGTAAGCCGTGAGCAGCTCGGCCAAACGCCCGGCATTCAGATACTCGAGATATTTCTCCCGATCGACCGGCTGGTTGAATCCCAGATAAAGCTGTGCCCCTGCCTCATGCCCCACCACGTACCACATTTCGGTCTTTCCGAAAGACTGATGCCGTTCGGCTGCCAGCTTGTCATCCGGATGCACCTGAATCGAAAGGTTGTCATCCGCATCGATGAGCTTGATCAGCAGCGGAAACTCTTCGCCATACCGCTCGAAGACCTTATCGCCGACCAGATCGCCCATGTAAATCTCGGTCAGCTCCTGCAAGTTATTCCCCTTGAGTTTGCCGTTGGCGACGACGGAAATATCACCGTCCACGCCGGATAATTCCCAACTCTCGCCGATTTTCTCGTCGGCGGGCAATTTCTTCCCGAATGCGGTCTCGATCTTCCGACCTCCCCAAATACGTTCTTTGTAAATGGGCCTGAATTTCAATGGGTAAAGCATTTCTCTTGTCTATTTTAATCCTTCGTTTATTTGCGCCTTATCTGGAGGGTACTGTTCTCTTTGTGAACAAAGAGAA
>NZ_CAJTMN010000009.1 GCF_910577125.1 uncultured Rikenella sp. | reverse complement strand
AGGGAAATCGTCAAAATGTGCTGGCACGTTTTGACTGGATTTCCCAAGGCGCGCGGAGGGTAAGCACTGCCCTAAATATCGGCCGAAGCCCTGCGACCCGCAGGGTCGCGCGGGCCGAAAGCCACCCCGGCAGGAGGAAGGCACTGCGTCTTTTACTAGTAGTCGCTACCTTAGAACCTGACTTTCTTTATGCGGTCGGACGCCCGGGAGTGACCGCAATGCTCGACGCGGGAGCGGCGTGTTGCGGGCCTCCCGGGGGGAGGCGTCCGGCCCGCGCGACTCTTCGAGTCGCAAGAGCATCGCCCTACCCACAACTTACACAGCCAAATCCTCCGCCCCATTCGGCCTGTCGCCCATTCCCCCGAAGCCGCTACGCGGCTTGGGCGACGAGGCCGGCGGTTCTCCGAACCGCAACAGTTTGGCAAGCCGTCTGTCGTGTTCGGGCGGCGCGCTCCCCGGGTGGGCCAAAGGCCCAGCGCGCAGGCCCGGCGATTCCGCAGGAATCGCGCTACTCATTTTCAAAATACATTTCGTAACGCCCGTAGCAGTCCTCCGCCTGCCGGGGCGTCGGACTGCGCGACCCTACGGGTCGCAAGAGCTCGACCAAATTCTCGGCCCCGTGTCCGCCTCACTGCGGCTCCGCTGTCGCTCCGCCGGTGCCTTCGGCACTCGAACGCTGGCAACCTATACCCTCGTTCTTCGTCCGCGCGCTTTAGGCTCCGGGCATCCTCAAAAAGGCAAATCGCTCGCATCCTTCGACAGCCCCGGCACCCCCTCGCCGCCTTGTTCCACCCCGCCCGGCCGTTCCCCCTGCCGCCTGTCGCCTCCAGCCGCCCCCTCGTTCCTCCGTCCCCCGCCCAACAACCGCACCTCCTCCGCCAGAATCTCCACCGCATACCGTTTATTTCCCGTCGCCTCCTCCGTCCACTCCCTCGACCGGATTTTACCCTCCACATAGATCTGACACCCCTTCCGGATATATTTTTCCGCAAAATCCGCCTGCCCGCGCCACAAAACCACCGTATGCCACTCCGTGTGTTCCCGTTTTTCACCCGTCGCCGCATTATAGATCCGCTCCGTCGTAGCGAGCCTCACCTTTGCCATTTTGTTTCCCGTTTCGAGCGCCCTGACCTCCGGTTCAGCGCCCACATGTCCGATCAGGATGACTTTATTGATCATAGATACTCCGTATTGAGTTATTTTTCTGTCTCGATATTTTTCTGTGCGCTCCCAAGATAACGAATTTCCGGCGACCTCGCATCCGTTTCTTTGGAAAAAAGCGTATCTTAGCCGAAATTGACCTTTTTCGTGTTTTCGGCGTTCGCACAACGGGAGCAAGACCGAGACCTACAGAGCGAAGATACGCGAAAAATTAAGGACTGCGGAGCCTAAGGAGTAGCGTAGCTAACTAAAAGTTCTTTGGGTACCTTTCTTTCAAGAAAGGTACGGTTCGAGGCGGGACAAAGCTCGACGCGCGCCGCCGCCTAAAGAAGCGATTTTCTATTTTGACGGTGAGTCAAAATAGACGGAATCGCGTAAGGCGCGCGAACGAAGAACGGGGCAAAGCTCGAACCGCGCGCCACGCCTTGAAAGGCGATTCAACTGTTTCGGCGATGAGCCGAAACAGAATGAATCGCCCAGGCGCGCGGATAAAACCAAGTTCGCAACCCTGCGCCCCGCCAGGGTCGCGCAGTCCGACGCCCCGGCAGGCGGAGGGCTGCAACTCGACGGAGCTCGTTACCCCCTCCGCTGGCGCCGGACTGCTACGGGCGTTACGAAATGTACTTTGAGAATGAGTAGCGCGATTCCTGCGGAATCGCCAGGTTTGCGCGCTGGGCCTTCGGCCCACCCCCGGAGCGCGCCGCCCGAACACGACAGACGGCTTGCCAAACTGTTGCGGCCCATAGAACCGCCGGCCTCGTCGCCCAAGCCGCGTAGCGGCTTCGGGAGGATGGGCGACAGGCCGAAACCGACAGACCAACCCCCACTCTTGCAGTTCATAAAAAACCGCTCGGCCCACCCGTACACACACGATATACAGCAATAAGTCAGAGACATACCGATGAACACCTTCTTCAAGACCTTTTTCGCCAGCCTGCTCGCCATCTTCGTGAGCGGGATCCTCTTTTTCATCTTCAGCCTTTTCGTGTTCGCCGGGCTCCTCAGCGTGCTCAGCTCCTCCGGGTCGCACAGCCAGCGCGGGAGCGGCAATCTGCAGCCCCACAGCATCCTGCACATCGACCTCGCCCAGCCCATCACCGACAAACCCGTCGAGAACGCCCTCGCCCTGTTCGACTACAGCGCCCTCAGCTTCCGGAACCAGACCACCCTGCTCGACGCCGTGAGCCGGATCGAGCTCGCCGCCGCCGACCCCGGCATCGACGGCATCTACCTGGAGATGCCCCTGGCCCTTCCCACCACCCTTTCGACCCTGTACGAACTGCGTCAGGCCCTGTCCGACTTCCGCGAGAGCGGCAAATTCATCATCTCCTACGCCGACGTCTACTCCCAAGGCAGCTACTACCTCGCCACCGTCAGCGACCAAATCTACCTCCACCCCCAGGGCGGGCTGAGCTGGGAAGGGCTCTCCGCCAACGTTCTGTTTTACAAAGGCCTCCTCGACAAACTCGGCATCCGCGTCGACCTGATCCGCCACGGCCGCTTCAAAGGCGCCGGCGAGCCCCTCATCCTCGACCGCCTGAGCGACGAAAACCGCCAGCAACTCACCTCCATCACCCACTCCACCTGGGACTACCTGTGCCAAGAGATCGCCCGCGCCCGGGAGCTGAGCCCCGACAGCCTGCAAGCCTATGCCGACCGGCTCGCCGTCGCCACCCCCCTGGACGCCCTCCGGCTCGGCTTCGTCGACAGCCTCCTCTACCGCGACCAGCTTCGCGACCGGCTCAACCTCCTGAGCCACAACACCGACGACGAGACCGACCCGCACCTCATCCCCCTCGCCGACTACCGCGGCAGTGAAGCCGTCCGCCGGCGCACCCTCTCCGCAGACCTCCTCGGCGACCCGAACTCCGACCACGAAATCGCCCTCGTCTACGCCTCCGGCGACATCGTCGACGCCGGCGACCGGGACGAACAGATCGTCGGCAACACCCTCGCCGAGACCCTCGGCGAGATTCGCCGCGACCCCGACATCCACGCCGTCGTCCTGCGCGTCAACAGCCCCGGCGGGAGCGCCCTCGCCTCCGAAATCATCTGGCGCGAAGTCCGCCTGCTGCACGAATCCGACAAACCCGTCATCGTCTCCATGGGCGACTACGCCGCCTCCGGCGGCTACTACCTGAGCTGCGGCGCCGACTACATCCTCACCGCCCCCACCACCCTGACCGGCTCCATCGGCGTCTTCGGTCTGGTCGTGAACCTCCAGGAAGGCGCCTCCCGCCACCTCGGCATCACCTCCGACGGCGTCCGCACCGCCCCCGGCGCCGACATGGGCAACCCCTTCCGTCCCCTGAGCCCCGCCGAACGGCTTTATATCCAGAACGGCGTCGACAGCGTCTACACCCGCTTCATCGACATCGTCGCCCAAGGGCGCCGGCTCGGCATCGACACCGTCGACACCCTCGCCGGCGGCCGCGTCTGGACCGGCCTCCAGGCCACCGAGAACCACCTGGCCGACGCCACCGGCAGCCTGCGCGACGCCATCCGGCTCGCCGTCCAGCAAGCCGGCCTCTCCGAAAGCGACTACACCCTCCGGCAATACCCCGAACCCGAAGAACCCACCTTCGTCACCCTTCTGGGGTCGCTGAGCGGCAGCATCGTCACCCGCCTCGGCCTCCGCAGCGGCACCCCCGCCGCCGGCTCCCGACAGCTCGACCGCGAACTGGAACACCTCCGGCCCCTGCTGCCCGAGAGCGGCATCCGGGCCGACATGCCCTTCACCCTCGAATGGCAATACTGAACCACCCCATGCCACACCCCATCCCATATCCCCCACACCCGCCCAGCCCCGCATGTTACAATCCGATTGCAACATCTCGTTTAAACATTGCATCATTTTATTTAAATATTACATCATTCCGTATAAATCTTGCAACATTGTTTAAACTATAACCGCATCTGACACCCCCGACCCGAAACCGAACCAACACGATAACACCTTGAAACTGCTCGGAACCATACTCTCCGCCCCGTTGGCCTGGCTCTACGGCGGCGTGATCGACATCCGCCACCGGCTGTTCGACTGGGGCGTGCTGAAGAGCCGCGAATTCGACATCCCCATCATCTGCGTGGGGAACCTCACCGTCGGCGGCACCGGCAAGACCCCCCACACCGAACGCCTCATCGAGCTGCTCGACAGCGAATTCCACGTCGCCGTCCTCTCGCGCGGCTACAAACGGAAGACCAAAGGTTTCCTGCTCGCCACAGTGACCAGCTCCTTCAAGAAAGTCGGCGACGAACCCAAACAGATCAAACTCAAGTACCCCCACATCCCCGTCGCCGTCTGCGAACGACGCGTCGAAGGGATCGAGCGGCTGCGCGAAGCCCATCCGGAGGTGAACCTGATTATATTGGACGACGCCTTCCAGCACCGCTACGTCGAGCCCTGGGTCAACATCGTCCTGATGGACTACCACAACCCCGTCTACGAAGACCGCATGCTGCCCCTCGGACGGCTGCGCGACCGTCCGGCGCAACTCTCTCGGGCTCAGATAGTGATCGTCACCAAGTGTCCCGAGGAGATGAAACCCCTCGACTACCGGATCGTCAGCAAGAACCTCGACCTCTATCCCTACCAGAGCCTCTACTTCACCCGGATGGTCTCGGAGCCTCCTAAACCGCTCTATCCCTCTTACAACCAGCCGGCTACCCTCCCGGAGCGGACGCCCGTGATCGCCATGGTCGGGATCGCCAACCCGACCCGTTTTCTGGCCGGGCTCGAAGCCCGCTACGACCTGCGGCAGACCTTCGTCTTCCGCGACCACTACACCTTCAAGATGAAGGACATACACGCCGCGGAAGAGGCTCTGGCCGGCTGTCCGCCCGAGACCGTCGTGGTGGTGACCGAGAAAGACGCCGTCCGGCTCATGAACAGCCGCAAAATCAGCGACGACTTCAAGCGGAGACTCTACTACGTCTCCATCCGCGTGGAATTTTTGGAAAACCGGGAGTCCGACTTCCGCCGACAACTGGAACAATATGTCAGAGAGAATCAGAAATACAACGTCCTTCATCCGGAATAGACTGGGAATCAACGCCTCCGCCTCACCCGAAGCCGGCATCGTGCTGGGCTCGGGCTTAGGTGCGCTGACCGAGCGCATCGACACCATAGCGGCCTTGAGTTACAGCGAGATACCCGATTTCCCGCGCTCCACCGTCGAGGGACACAAAGGGCGCTTCATCTACGGGATGCTGGGAGGTCGGCGGGTGATCGCCATGGAGGGCCGGGTGCACTACTACGAGGGATACCCGATCCGGGAGGTGGTCTTGCCCGTGCAGGCGATGTGCGACCTGGGGATCGGCACCCTGATCGTCTCGAACGCAGCGGGAGGCCTCAACCCCGGTTTCGCGGCGGGCGACATGATGGCCATCGAAGACCACATCAACCTGATACCGAACCCGTTGATCGGGCCGAACGACCCCGAGGCGGGCGTCCGGTTTCCGGACATGAGCGAACCGTACGACCGGCAGCTGATCGCCCAGGCCCGCCGGGTGGCCGAAGCGCAGGGCGCGGTCTTGCATCAGGGAGTTTATGTGGGGACGACCGGGCCGAGCTACGAGACCCCGGCCGAAGTGCGTTATTTCCGCCAGATCGGCGGCGATGCCGTCGGGATGTCCACCACGCCGGAGGTGATCGCCGCACGGCATCGCAGAGTACGGGTATTCGGCCTCTCGCTGATCACGAACGTGCTGACGGGAACGGGGGTGAAGCTAACGCACGACGAGGTGATCGCAGCGGGTCGGGAGGCGACGCCGCGGATGTGCGCCCTGGTCGAACGCTTCGTCGCAGAGCTGTAAACAGCAGCCTGCCCGGGCGGAATTGTCCAAAAATTAGACAGTCGGTGTCAAAAAATTAGACACAGCGGGATCAGAAACGCATCGATAAGATATTCACAACGAGAAAGTTGCGTCGAACGGCACGATTTTGGCACGAAAATCGCAGAACAAAACCCTTTACCCATGAGCAATTTTCTCCAACTGAAGTCTTTCCGGAACTTCCTGCAGCGGAACAAGCTCTTTACCGCTATCAACATCTTCGGATTCGCCGTCTCGCTGATGTTCGTCATGCTCATCGGACTCTACGTGCAGGACGAGTTGTCGGTCGACGATTTTCAGGCCAACAAAGATCGGATCTTCCGGGTCGAATACGCCGAAGGATCGAACCTGCCGCCCGCCTTGGGGGCCGCGATAGCGACACGGTATCCGGAAATCGAAGCCTTTACCCGCATCCACGCCTGCGATCTCACCGTCGCGCCCGTCAGCGGATTCACCACCGAGGAGAACACCGCCGACGGACTCTTCGTCGACTCCTCCTTTTTCTCCATCTTCTCCTATCCCTTCGTCGAGGGGTCGCCCGCTACCGCCATGCAGACCCCGCGCGACGTCGTTCTGACCCGCCGGTTCGCCCGGCGGCTCTTCGGAAACGAGCCGGCGATGGGACAGACGCTGCACATCGGCAACAACGACCTCACCGTAAGCGGCGTGGTGGACGACTTCGAACAGACCGCTTTCCAGAGCTCCGACATCCTGCTGCCGGCCGAAAAAGCGTACGCGATAGCGTATGGGATAGACGACCCGTCCCAAATGGCTGTCATCAACGGAAACTATGACTTCGGACTTTATCTGTTGGGCCGATCCAACAGCGACCTCGCGGCCCGGCTCGACACCGCAGAGCTGAACCGCCTGGTGCAGGAAGATCTTCAATTGGATCTTTTCCAGTCGAAGCACCTGAATCATCCGCGGCTCTGCCCGTTGAAAGAGGTCTACCTCAGTCCGATTCCCGGCCGAGGCACCCGTTCCAACACCCGCACCTACCTGCTGATTCTCGGCACGACGGCTGCGCTGATCCTCCTCTTCGCCGTCATCAATTACATCAACCTGTCGGTGGCCCAGAGCGGCTTTCGGGCTCAAGAGGTCGCCATGCGGAGGCTCCTGGGAGGATCGCGAGGCAGTCTGTTCGCGGGCTTTTCTGTAAAAACCGTTTTACGGCCTCGCAACGGGACGCTGTACGAGGCGAGTTGATGTCAATTCCGGGAGTCATGGCGGTCTCGTTTGCCTTCGCCGCGCCGGGAGTGGGGGCCCACAACGGATATTACGGCCATTTCGACACCGAAGGCAAATTGCACGATTTGCGGGGATTCGACGGGGATACGGCTTTTCTGACAGTGCTGGGCATTCGCCCAACTCAGGAGACCGGACGGCGCGGACCGAACGGAAGGCAGGTGTGGTTGACCGACGCCGCCTGGCGCGATCTGGAGCTGGCGGACGATGCCATAGAATATACGCGGGCCGAAAACGAACGGCACCGCTTTGTCATCACGGGGCGGCTGCGGGATTTCCATATCGACGACTTCAGCCAACAGATCGCTCCGGTGCTGGTCTCTCTCAAACCGGGTTATGTGGGGCGGAAAATCCTGATTCGGGTAACCGGAGGGCTGAACTTCGCGGCGATGGACCGAATCGCGGAGGTCTACAACCGACATGCGGGAGGGAACTATTTCAATGGCCGTTTCCTGCAACAGGACATCGACAACCAGTATCTCACCCAACAGCGGATGGGTGAGATGGTGGGGGTATTTGCGCTGCTGGCGATCGTGATTTCGGCCCTCGGGATGCTGGCTATGGCGACCTACTTCATGCGCCAGCGGGAACGAGAGGTGGCGGTGCGGAAGGTGTTCGGCTCGACTTCCCGACAGGCGCTGACGCGAGTGATGGCGGCGTTTCTGAAATTAGTCGGGGTGGCTTTCGTCGTGGCGGTGCCGGTGATCGGGTATCTGATGAGGGGGTGGCTGGCGGGATATGCCTATCGGATACCGCTGTCGTGGACGATCTTCGTGCTGGCAGGAGCGGCGGCGCTGTTGATTGCCGGAGGTTCGGTCCTGTGGCAGTCGTGGAGAACGGCACGGGCCAACCCGGTGGATGTGCTGCGGAAATAGCGTGCGGACACACTACGGAAAATCAACTGAGAAATCCGTTCAGGATATCGCAGAAAGGCCTATCTTTGTAAGATAAACCGAAATTCCGTGGATTACCGACAGATCATCGAGCAAATCAAAGGGATGTATCCCGCTTACGCCGCACAGGGGTTCGTGCCGCTGCATGCCGCGACCTTCTCCGGGAACGAGAAGAAATACCTGAACGAATGTATCGACACCACCTTCGTCTCCAGCGTAGGCGAGTTCGTCAACCGGTTCGAGCGGGATATCGCGGCCTATACGGGAGCAGCCCGGGCCGTGGTATGCGTCAGCGGCACGAATGCCCTGCACGTGGCCCTGATGCTGGCCGGCGTGGAGCGCGGAGACGAGGTGATCACCCAGCCGCTGACCTTTATCGCCACAGCCAACGCGATCTCGTACTGCGGGGCGCATCCGGTGTTCGTGGACGTGGACCGCGACACCATGGGCCTCTCGCCGAAGAAAACGGCCGAATGGCTGGCCGGACACGCCGCGATACGCGACGGACAGTGCTATAACCGACGTACGGGACGGAGGATCAAAGCTTGTTTGCCGATGCACACCTTCGGCCATCCGGTACACCTGGACGAGCTGGTCGCTTTGTGTCGGGAGTGGCACATCGAGCTGGTGGAAGATGCGGCAGAGAGTATCGGATCGCTCTACAAAGGACGACACACGGGCCTTTTCGGCCGTGTCGGCGTGCTGAGCTTCAACGGCAACAAGACCATCACCACGGGCGGCGGCGGGATGCTCCTCTTCAACGAAGAAAACATCGAGCTGGCCGAGCGGGCCAAACACCTGACCACGCAAGCCAAAGTGCCGCACCGATGGGAATTCGTACACGACGCGGTGGGGTACAACTATCGGATGCCGAACATCAATGCCGCCTTGGGCTGCGCACAATTGGAATGTCTGCCGGCCTATATCGACTCGAAGCGGGCGGTGGCGGCCGAATATGCCGATTACTTCGGAAACCGGCCGGCCGGCATCGAATTTTTCGGCGAACCGGCCGATACCCGGAGCAACTATTGGCTCAACGCCGTGATTCTGCCGGATCACGAGGCACAGATCGAGTTCCTGACCCAGACCAATGACAACGGGGTGATGACCCGTCCGATTTGGGAGCTGATGAACCGACTTCCGATGTTCGCCGGAGCGGAATGCGGCGATCTTTCCACGGCCGAATGGTTCGCCGACCGCGTCGTCAACCTCCCCAGCTCGGTACGACTATAATCCGATTCAATTTACAACTTGATATTCCATAGAGATAGTAATTAAGCCAAATGCTATCTCCTGCTTAAATCCATACTTATTCAAGGCATTTGACGGACATTTCGTTACCGCTTATAAATCTATGGATAATTGAAATCAAGCGATGAGATATTTCGTATTCAGGAATATGACGGTAGAGAGGTTGTTTCAAGGAGTAGAAGCAACTTTTTCCGGTTATGAAGACATTTCTGTTATACCGCACGAAACAGATCGGTACATATGGTGCTACCTGGCTCCATATAAAGCCGATCCTGAAGTCGCCGCAGCAGAGATCGCAACTTATGCCAACCGGCTACAACTGACTCTGGGGCAGATCGAGGCAGGTAAGATGATGATCGCACTGACTATGCGCAATTTGTTTCCTTTCCGGGTGACTGCTCGCGATAAGGCGGCACTTGCGACGCGAGAATACAACGATACGCTTTATGCGCTTGCGGATAAGTATCCCAATCTGAAAATCATTGATTTTGCAAGTTTTATAACAGATTATCCTCGTGAAGAATGGATCGATTGGAAATACTATTTCCTCTCGCAAATGCCGGTCAACCCGCGATTGGCACCTGCTTTCGGCCAATGGTTCGAACGCCAGACACAGGTCATCGAACTAAAACGGGAAAAATGCCTGGTGCTCGATTTAGACAATACCTTGTGGGGAGGTATATTAGGCGAAGACGGTGTGCCCGGAGTCAAAATCGGCGGCGATTATCCCGGCAATGCTTATCTGGCCTTCCAACAATACATTCTGGAACTCTCCAGAAGCGGAGTCATACTGGCCCTGTGCAGCAAGAACAACGAAGCGGACGTCCGAGAACTGTGGCGCGAACATCCGGTCAATCTGCTGCGCGAGGAACATTTTGCCGCCATACGCATCAATTGGCAAGACAAAGCCTCCAACATCCGTGAAATCGCTCAGGAATTGAATATAGGGTTAGACAGTATCGTTTTTATCGACGACAATCCTACAGAGCGTGAATTAGTTCGTGGGCTCCTTCCGGAAGTCATTGTACCGGACTTTCCAGACCACCCCTATCAACTGCCCGCATTCGCCGGGCACCTTACCGAAAGGTATTTCACGGTTTACGCTCTCACGGATGAAGACAAAGGCAAAACCGAACAGTATAAGATCAAAGCGCTGCGAGACAACCAGCAGGCCTTGTTTACCGACTTCAACGACTATGTCCGCAGCCTGGAAATTCGGTTGACCATCGCAGAGGCAACTCCTCTGACCATCGAACGAGTTGCCCAAATGACCCAAAAAACCAATCAGTTCAACCTGACGACACAACGTTATACCGACGCAGACATACAAGAACTCATACGTACAGGAGCACAGGTAATCACATTAAGCGTAGCGGATAAATTCGGCGACAACGGGATAACCGGGCTGATGATTCTTACTTTTGAGGATTCGCAGACTGCCGTGATCGACACTTTCTTAATGAGTTGCCGGATACTGGGAAAAGGGATAGAATACGCCTTTGCTAACCATGTACTGCAAGGTCTTTTTTCCGGACGCGTGACCTCAATCCGGGCCAACTATCGGCCGACGGCTAAAAATACACAAGTTGCCGATTTTTATCCGAAACTTGGATTCAAAGGAACAGACGACGGTGAGTATCTGCTAAAGCCCGAAGATCTTATCGCCTGTCAAAATGACAATTACACCATAATTGAACAATAAATGAAAGAGCAGATTAAAGCTATCATGGCCCGTGTTTTCGGACTGCCCGAGATCGAAGACGGAATATCTACAGCCACCTGCGACCGTTGGGACTCACTCCGCCACCTGAACCTAACCATTGAATTGGAAATGGAAATGGGCGTAGAGTTCGAACCGGAAGAGATTGCCGCCATGAAGTCTCTCGACCAAATCGAAGCGATTCTCTTAAAGAAACGGTCATGATATACGAAATACATCCCTGTACGGCTGCTGAAAAGGGAAAGTTGAAACACTTTATCGATTGTCATTGGAAAAAAGGGCACGCATTGGCTGTATCGGATACGTTACTTGATTTTCAGCATCGCGCAGAGGACGGGTCATATCATTTTCTGGTGGCCCGCAACACGGTATCCGGAGAGATCGACGGTGTCTTTGGATATATTCCGTTGGCATCGGATCCCGGCACTTATTATGGAGCACTCTGGAAAGTACGGGATGACATTACAAATGACGAAATCAAATTACTCGGCGTTTTTCTTTGGAAACGTATTACCAAACTGCCCAACTTCAAAACATATGCTGTCAGTGGAATCAGTTCCATTGCCAAACAATTTTACCAGGCTGCTAAGCTGACTTTGGGTTATTTACATCAATATTATATACTGAACGACACGATAAACGATTATCGAATTGCACAAATACCCGCTAATGTCAGAAAAAAAGCTGCAACAAGAGATAAAAACCGCACAGTACGTATCGCCACAGTAGATCATCGTGCGGCGGAAACGATTCGGTATCCGTACCATCCAGTCAAGAATATCGGTTATTTACAGACTCGATACTCTGGCCATCCAGTCTATCAGTACGATTTCAAAGGGATTTTTGTGAACGAAGAGCTACAAACAATCCTAATCACTCGCACGGTGGAGGCACAAGAAGCAAGATGCATCCGAATCGTCGATATATACGGTGCTGTGGAAAAACTTCCGCGAATAGACGATGCCATCCAGCAATTATTGCAAGATGAAAATGCGGAATACATAGACTGTTTGAACTATGGAATTGATCCGATTCATTTCCATAGGATTGGCTTTGAGGAACTTGACCCCGATAACTCTCAGCTTATCATTCCAAATTATTTCGAATCCTTCGTACAGAAAAATGTACGATTGGAATGTGCACATACGCCGACAGACCACCAGTTCGTGATTTTTAAAGGCGACGGCGATCAAGACCGACCGAACGTATTACCTGCCAGGATATGATAGGGAACCAAAAAGTGACGGTGGTCATGTACCACTACGTCCGAGACTTGAAACACTCGCGATACCCGGCTATACACGGGCTGGACCGGACACTCTTTATCGAACAGGTAGAATACCTGCGGAAACACTATGTGCCGGTAACGATGGAACAGGTTATCGCCGCAGGCCGCCCCGGTGGTGAGCCACTGCCGCCAAAAGCCGTGTTGCTCACTTTCGATGACGGTTATACCGATCATTTTACTACGGTATTCCCAATTTTGAAAAACCGTAACATACAAGGTTCCTTTTTTGCTCCGATCAAAGCACTGACAGAGAATACAGTACTGGATGTCAATAAGATACACTTTATATTAGCTTCAGGAAGTACCCCGAAGGAGATTATTAACCATATCCGTATCCTGTTAGAACAGTATGGCAGAGAGGGATACGAGTTGGACACGCTCGAAAGTTACTACCAGAGACTGGCAGGATTCGATCGTTTCGACACTCCGGAAGTACTCTTCATCAAACGATTACTCCAAGTTGAGCTGCCATTAGAAGTCAGGACCCAAATGACTGACTCACTTTTTACCCGAATAGTCGGGATCAATCCGGAAACTTTTTCCCGTGAGCTATATATGACCCGGGAACAGATGCAGTGTATGGTTGACGCCGGCATGCACATCGGTTCACATGGGTACGACCATTTTTGGTTTAACTCCCTGCCGAAAGAACAACAGGAACGAGAGATCGACCTTTCGATTCGGTTTATCAAGGACATTTACGGATCACGTTATACAGGGGACTGGACCATTTGTTATCCGTATGGAGGATATAACGAAGATACACTGGATTTGCTCCGGAAATACGGTTGTGCGGCTGGGTTTACCACCACAGTAAAAGTGGCCGATCTTTCCGAGGATTCACTGTTTACGTTACCGCGCCTCGACACAAACGATATTCCGAAAAGCAGAGATGCCCAAACAAATGATTGGTATGCACAAGGTTGATTCGACCCTACAGCCTTTAATTCTGATCGGTGGCGGCGGACACTGCAAATCGGTGATCGAAGCCGCAGAGTCTTCCGGCCAATGGAAAATCGCAGGCATACTCGACACCGCGGATAAAGTGGGGACAACCGTTCTGGGCTATCCCGTGATCGGCACCGACAACGACATCCCGGCATTAGCGGCCGCACAACCCGACACCCGGTTTATTATCACCGTCGGACATATCAAAACCGCAGAGATACGGCGACGGATCGCAGCCCGTGTCATGGACGCAAATGGTGAATTCGCCACCATCGTCGCCTCGACCGCCCACGTTTCGCGACACGCCCTTTTGGGTGCGGGAACCGTGGTGCTACACGGCGCCATGGTCAATGCCGGCGCGACGATCGGCGAAGGATGCATCATCAATACGCTGGCCAACATCGAACACGACGCTACGGTCGGCGATTACTGCCACATCTCCACCGGAGCCATGGTCAACGGCGACTGCCGGATCGCGCCGGGAGTTTTTCTGGGGTCTCAGTCCGTGCTGCTCAACGGCATCTCGATCAGCGCACCGGACAGTATCATCGCCGCCGGCTCTTTCGTGCGCAAGACCTTGAAAGAACCGGGCATTTATGCCGGCAATCCGGCCATACTCATGAAACGACTATGAGGACACTGATCATCGCCGAAGCCGGCGTCAATCACAACGGCTCCCCGGAGCTCGCGCGGCAGCTCGTCGACGCTGCTGCGGCGGCTGGGGTGGACTATGTCAAGTTCCAGACCTTTCGGGCCGACAAACTGGTGACCCGAACCGCCCGGCAGGCCGCCTATCAAAGCCGCAATCTCGGTCACGGCGAAGAGTCGCAGTACACCATGCTCAAGCGGCTCGAGCTCTCGCCGGACGACCATCGCACCCTCATCGATCATTGCAACGCCAAAGGCGTTGAATTCCTCTCCACCGCATTCGACTTGGAAAGCATTGCTTTCCTCGACTCGCTAGGACTGCCCCTGTGGAAAGTACCCAGCGGAGAGATTACGAACTTCCCTTATCTGCGCGCTATCGGCTTGACAGGTAAACCGGTCATATTGTCCACCGGGATGGCCACGCTCGACGAAATCGAAGCGGCCGTCGGTGTGCTGACCCGCTTCGGGACACCGCGGAACGGGATTACCTTACTGCATTGCACCACCGAATATCCCGCGCCAAAAGACCAGGTCAATCTGCGTGCGATGCAGACCATGCACGAACGGTTCGGCCTGCCCGTCGGCTACTCCGACCACACCGAAGGGATCGAGATACCCGTGGCAGCGGTGGCGATGGGAGCGACCGTGATCGAAAAGCACTTTACGCTGGACCGGAACCTGCCGGGGCCGGATCACAAAGCCTCGCTCGAACCGGACGAACTCACAGCCATGGTGCGGCAAATCCGGGCCGTGGAATCGGCCTTAGGCAACGGCACCAAAGAACCGGCACCGGCTGAGCAGCCGAATATTCCTATTGCACGGAAATCGATTGTAGCGGCAACTGCTATTCAGCGGGGGGAGCTGTTTACCGAGGAAAATCTTACGGCCAAGCGACCGGGAACGGGTTTATCACCGATGCTTTGGGAATCGATTGTGGGGCGGACTGCTCCGCACGACTTTGAACCGGATCAACCGATCGAGCTATGAGAAAAATCTGCATCGTTACCGGCACCCGGGCCGAATGGGGATTGCTGACCCGTTTAGCCAGCTTTATTGCAGCCGATCCGGAGTTGCAGCTGCAGATCGTGGCGACCAACATGCACCTCTCGCCGAAGTACGGAGAGACCTATAAGGAGATCGAGGCCGACGGATTCACGATCGATTACCGGGTACCGATGATCGACGACCTCCACCCCGCCACGGACGCCGGTACCACTGTGCGGGAGATGAGCCAGGGGTTGGAGGGATTTGCACGGGCATACGATGCGCTAAAGCCCGACCTGATTGTCGTACTGGGAGATCGATACGAGATTCTGTGTGCAGTGGAGGCCGCGTTGATCTTCCGGATCCCTGTGGCGCACCTGCACGGCGGCGAAATTACAGAGGGAGCTTATGACGATGCGATACGGCACGCGATTACGAAGATGTCGCACCTGCATTTCACCTCGACGGAGGCTTATCGCCAGCGCGTCATCCAATTGGGCGAAAGCCCGGACAGGGTATTCCATGTGGGAGCGATCGGGGTGGACAATGTACGGCGGATACCTTTGTGGTCTCAGGCACAGACAGAAGAGAGTCTCGGGGGATTCCGGCTCGACCGGCAGACCCTGCTCGTGACCTACCATCCGGTCACCCTGGACTCGGAATCGCCCGAAGCACAAATCGAAGCCCTGCTATCCGCCCTGGATCAGGCCATGCACCTCGACACCCGGGTACGGATTCTCTTCACGATGCCCAACTCCGACACAGGCTCCCGAATCATTGCCGACCGGATCGAACAATGGTGCGCCGCACCCGACCGGAAAAGTCGGTGCGTGTGGTTCACCTCCTTGGGGTTAAAACGCTATCTGTCTGTCTTACAATACATCGGCGGCGTGGTAGGCAATTCGAGCAGCGGGATTCTCGAAGTGCCGAGCTTCCATATTCCGACGATCAATATCGGCGACCGGCAGCGGGGACGGATCGCCGCAGCAAGCGTCGTGCATTGCGGAACGACCCAAGAGGAGATTATTGAAAAATTATCGCTACTTTTATCCGGACAAATCGACGCATCCGGCCCGAACCCGTACGACCGGCCGGACACGGCCCGTCGGATATACGAAACGATTAAACACGCCGTCGGCTCCATCGACCCGCAGAAACACTTTCACGACTTGCCCTCTTCCCAGGAATGAGAGACCATACACGACATATTATTTCTCAGACCGACACGATCCTGGATGCCGTACGGAAACTCAACGACATCTCGGCAGATCTGTCACTGACCCTGTTCGCCATCGACAACGATACCCAACGCGTCGTCGGTACCGTGACAGACGGTGACATCCGGCGTGCCTTGATTGGCGGACAAGGTATAGATATCCCTATTTCGGAAATCATGCACCGGGACTTCACCTTCATTCGAGCCGGAGCATCCGATACCGATATCCTGCGACTGATTCGGCGACGGGGATTGAAATTGGTACCCATACTGAATGAAGCCGGACAGATCGTTCGCATACTCAATTTCGCCAACGGAGGCTCGTTCCTGCCGCTCGACGCCGTATTGATGGCGGGCGGGCGCGGCGAGCGGCTACGCCCCTTGACACTCGAAACCCCGAAACCGCTCCTGCCGGTAGACGGAAAACCCATCATCGACTACAACATCGACAACCTCTTGCGACACGGAGTCGAACACATCAACGTCACGACCAACTACCTCGCCGAACAGATCGAAGCCCACTTCGCCCAACCGATAGGCACCGATCAGGTACTGGTAAGATGCGTGCGCGAACCGAAATTCCTCGGCACGATGGGCTCCATCAAATTCATCCCCGACTGGCACAACGACACCATTCTGGTGATGAACTCCGACCTCTTCACCAACATCGATCTGGAGGATTTTTACCTCCACTTCAAGAAGCACGAGGCGGACATGAGCGTGGCGGCGGTTCCGTACAATGTCACTGTGCCCTACGGGATATTCGAAATCGAAAACACGCGAGAGATCAAAGGCATCAAGGAAAAACCCAACTTCCACTATTATGCCAACGCCGGCATCTATCTCATTCGTCGCGAAGTGCTGGATCGGATACCCGACGACACCTGCTTCCACGCCACAGACTTAATGGAAGCACTTATTACACAACACAAACGAGTCATTCGCTATCCGCTGTCCGGCTACTGGATCGACATCGGCAAACCCGACGACTTCCACAAAGTGCAGGAACTGGCACAGCATATGAACAACAAAAAAACCGGATTATGAAAATATTGGCGATTATTCCCGCCCGGGGCGGCAGCAAAGGATTGCCTGGAAAAAATATCCGACCTTTGTGTGGTAAGCCGCTCATCGGTTGGACAATCGAACAGGCCAAAGCCAGCCGGTATATTACGGATATATTTGTGTCGACTGATTCGCCTGAAATTGCTGCTGTGGCCGAACAATTCGGCATCAACGTGCCGGAATTGCGTCCGGGAGAATTAGCCAGCGATACAGCTCCTTCTTCCGGATTTGTAGTTTATACCATCGAGAAGCTTCGAAAGGAGGGGAAAGAGTACGATTATGTAGTTTTGCTGGAACCCACCTCGCCGTTACGGGAAGTGGAAGACATAGATCGATCCGTTGAAATATTGTCGGCCCACCCAGAAGCTGATAGTATTGTAGGCGTCTGCCGGGCCGAATGTACACACCCTGCATTTATGGTCCGTTGCAGCGAAAAAGGACTATTAATTCCTTATCAGGGGGATATGCAAACTATTCGTCGTCAAGATATAGGCGAGGCATACTATTTCGAGGGAACAGTTTACGTTACACGTCCTGAAGCATACTTACAAAAACAAACCTTTTACCATGACAAGACGCTGCCTTACATCGTTCCTAAAAGTAGAGCATTTGAGGTCGATGATCTTGAAGACTGGTTTATTATCGAGTCAATCTTAAAAAACAAACTAAGATAACAAGCTATGAAAAACTACAGCCAGCGACTCCACGCGGCGATTCCCGGCGGAGCTCACACCTATTCGCGAGGCGACGACCAATATCCCGCTAATGCGCCCCAGATTCTCGAACGCGGCGAGGGAGCTTATGTCTATACGCCGGAAGGGGAGAAATTTTTGGATTACGGGATGGCGCTTCGCGCTGTTACTTTGGGTTATGCTGAACCTACAGTGGCTGCGGCGGCCATTAAACAGATCCATTTCGGAAATAATCTCACCCGGCCGTCGCTGATCGAACTTCAGGCCGCGGAACTCATGTGCGAGCTAATTCCGAGCGTAGAAATGGTTAAATTCGCCAAAAACGGTTCGGTTGTAACCACTGCTGCGTTAAAACTGGCCAGAGGATATACCGGCCGAAAGTATATCGCACGGTGTGCGGATCATCCGTTCTTTTCTTATGACGATTGGTTTATCGGCGACACCCCGCTAACGCTGGGGATTCCGGAGGAACACCATGCACTGACCTTGAATTTTCGTTACAATGACATCGCGTCAGTCGAAACACTTTTCAAACAATATCCGGGAGAGATTGCCGGCCTAATTATGGAACCGGCTACGGGCGGACATCCGCAGGACGATTTTTTACATAAAGTGCAAGCCTTGTGCAAAGAAAATGGGACGGTATTCATTCTGGATGAAATGATTACCGGTTTCCGATGGAACTTGCAGGGAGCTCAGAAATATTATGATATCGTACCCGACCTGTGTACTTTCGGGAAAGGGATGGCCAACGGCTTCTCCGTAGCTGCTTTAGGCGGGAAGCGCGAAATCATGAACGTCGGCGGCATTTTGGAAGAAGGAAAAGAACGGTTATTCCTGATTTCTACCACACACGGCGCCGAAATGTGCGGTTTGGGCGCTTTCGTGGAAACAGTCAAATTTTATAAAGAACATAATGTAGTCGAACACCTGTGGAGCTATGGTCAGCAATTGATCGATGGGATGAATGCCATTGCCAAAGAATTGGGAATTGAAAAAGAATTTGAAGCTTGCGGAGTACCGTGTTCCCCGGGATATGCCACGCGCGATCGGGCGGGTAATGTTTCGATGCCGCTGCGTACGCTCTTCTCACAGGAGATGATTAAACAGGGCATCTTGATGCCGTGGATCGCCATCTCTTATGCTCATGGCGCGAAAGAGTTGAAAATCACACTTGAAGCTACACGCAAAGCACTGACTATTTATAAAAAAGCACTTGACGAAGGCGTCGACAACTATCTCGTCGGGCCGGCTATCAAACCTGTATTCCGTAAATTCAACTAACCGCATGAAACTCGAAGGAAAAATAATCATCGTCACCGGCAGCGGAGGATTGATCGGACGCGAAGTGGTGCGATACTGCCGCGAAAGCGGAGCCGAAGCGGTAGTTGGGGTGGATATCGACCGGCCGAACCGGTGGGGAGAGCTTCCGGACGTGGCTTATGATGTGACCGATCCGGCCCAGATCGACGCACTGGTAAACTACGTGATACAAAAGTACGGACGGATCGACGGACTGGTGAATGCTGCTTATCCCAGGACTTCGGACTGGAGCGCCAGGTTTGAAGACATCCCTTATGAAAGCTGGCAGAAGAATGTAGATATGCAGCTCAATGCCGTATTTCTCATTTGCCAGAAAGTACTGGCTGTCATGAAAAAACAAGGTTCGGGCTCGGTGGTGAACTTCGGCTCCATATACGGGGTGGTGGGCAACGACTTTACGATCTACGAAGCCTACGGAGGCACTTCTCCAGCCGGATATGCGGCAATCAAAGGAGGGATTATTAATTTCTCCCGGTACCTGGCATCGTACTTCGGGCCATATGGCGTTCGGGTGAATTGTGTCTCCCCGGGCGGCGTATTCGACAATCAGCGACCTGAATTTGTCAAGGCTTATAGCCATAAATCCCCGCTCAAGCGGATGGCCCGACCGGAAGAGATGGCTCCAGGAGTCGCTTTTCTGCTTTCCGACGAATCGAGTTTTATCACAGGCCACAATTTAATGATCGACGGCGGATGGACAGCAATTTGATTCGCAAAGTCATATTCTTGAATTACTTGCCCCTCTCACTGAAAATCAAAGAAGATTTTCTATTAGATCGTTTAGTCACAGGAGGGTTTGTAGTCGAATATTGGGATCTGGCTCACATATTCGGGTTCGATCAAATAAGCATAGAAAACCGGAATGATCCATTAGTACGCCAAGTCTCGAACTACAAACAATTCCGAGAAATGGTATGGGCGGAAAGCCGTCAAACTACACTTTTCTTGTCATTAATGACTTATGAAGGGCGAGTAATTCGCTTACATCGGACACTGACCCGTGCAGGTTGTATTACTGGTCGCTATGGCATTAATATGATCCCGGTTCCCGTAAGTAATGGGGGCCGACAATCGTTTTTTCAGAAATTGTTGCGAATTACCCCCAAGAAACTTCCGCATTATTTGCGCAACAAGCTTTCAGTCTATTATAAAAAATGGGGTATAATCCGGCCTTTCGATCTATTATTGTGCAGCAGTCGTCAAGGATTTCGCGCCATTGGATTGGGAGCTCCAATCGATTTGGCTTATGCTCACAAGATAGTGAATATCAATTCAACAGACTATACGATTTGTCAACGGATAGAACAGCAAAATGACCGAGTACTTGCCAATGAGTATATTCTCTTTTTGGATGAATACCTACCGCTCCATCCGGATTTTGCAATAATAGGACAACCGGTTATCGATGCAGAAGAATATTACCGAACCATCAACTCGTTTTTCAGACAAATCGAGGCGCGTTACGGTATGCCAGTTGTAATCGCAGCCCATCCAAAAGCTATAGAATACAAAAAACGCGATTTTTTCGACGGGCGGACCGTACTATTTGGTCAAACGGCTGCTTTAGTTCGAGATTGTAACTTTGTTTTGGCTCATGGCAGCACATCGATCGGTTTTGCCGTAATATTCAACAAACCGGTAGCCATTCTGCTTTCAGAGGCAATCGATCGAGTTATGCCTTATTATCGAGATGATTTCCGCATCAAAGGACAAACCGTTAAAGCACAGTTCCTTTTTTATGACCAAATATTGCCGGATAACATCCAATTAACCATTGATACCGAGGCTTATCAGCAGTACAAGTACAATTACTTGACTTCACCGGACAGCGAACACAAAAACAATGTGGATATTATTATCGACGCATTTAAAAATTTCAGTCTGTAACACATTGCCTTGCAAACATCCTTTACAAAAAACTACCTGAAAATTTACTCGATGCAGATCCTCTCCATGGTATTAGGATTTGCGTCGATGTTTATCGTAGTCCCTTACCTGAGTTCCGACCAAACCACGTACGGGATATATACTGTGTGTATTTCGATCACTATTTTTCTATCTTATGCAGACCTCGGTTTTCTGAGCGCAGCCCAAAAATATGCCGCCGAGAGCTATTCGCAAGGAGACCGAGAACGAGAAGTCTCGTTGATAGGTTTTGCACACTTTATATTCTTGTGTGTAACTTTGTTAATAGGTGGCGTATTCCTTTATTTCAGTTTTCATCCCGACCAACTCATCAACAATCTTTTACCGGGCCGGCAGACTCAAACAGCACATGAACTGCTCCTTATTTTGGCTTTCTCGACCCCTATTGTCGTAATACAGCGGTTGGTACAAATGATCTTCGGCATCCGACTCGAAGAATACCACATACAGAAACTCGTCATTGCCGGGAACGCACTCAAAATACTTTCGGTATTCTATTTCTTTACCAATGGTCGGTATAATATTGTCGGTTATTATCTATTTATTCAAATCATTGCGGCTTTCGTCGCTGTGGGCGGGATTTGGATGGCCCGCTACAAGTACCAATATCCGCTGGGACAACTCGTGCGTCGTTTCCGCTTTTCAAACGATATTTTTCGACACACCAGATCCCTTGCATTTTCCAGTCTCTTTATCACCCTTTGTTGGATACTCTATTACGAACTCGACTCGATCGCAATCGCTAAACTGCTGGGGGCCGATGCTGTGGCAATTTACGCTATCGGCTTATCCATATTGTCTTTCAGTCGATCTTTGGTTGGAGTCTTGTTTTCCCCCTTTTCGTCCCGTTTTAACCATTTTATAGGTTTGGGGCAGTGGTCTGAATTTCGGCATTTTTATTTGCACGTAATCTTTCTGACTTTCCCGTTAGTTGTTTTTCCTTTTGTCGCCGTTGCCATGATGAGCCGAGGAGTGGTAATTTCATGGGTTGGGCCGGAATATGCGGCATCTGTCGAAATCGTGGTTTGGCTGGTACTGTGTAATATTCTAGGGTTTGTAAGCTATCCGACAGGAATAATGCTTATGGCTTGTGAAAAGATTCGGCAGTTATATCTACAAAATGCATTGATGGTCCTGATATTTTGGGGTGGTATTTTCACTACCGTAGGAATCTGGGGGATAGAATCATTTGCTCGTTTCAAGTTTTTGACTTTTATTTTTAACGGGATTGCATATCTATGGCTCTCGTTACAATTCTTGGGAATATCGTTACGATCGTTTCTACGTACGGTGGTTGTGCCTTATTTGCCGGGGTTGGCAGTCATGTTGGGTGTGTTGTTCTTGATTCGAGACAGTTACATCACCGGCAAAGACAAGTTAAACCTAGCCCTCAACGGAGTATTGATACTCGGAAGTATTTTCGTTGGCTTGATGGTGAGTTTATGGACTGTACCCAGACTTCGACAATACGTTTTTCAACTTTTGCGCTTACCTTCAAAACACGGCCTTTAACTCGGATTTACTCCGTAAAAAGGTGGCGATTTGAATAGTTGTTGTATCTTTGTAATTAAAGGAAAAGTTGTATGATCTTTTTCTGCAAAATATCCAAAAGCAATAAATATGAACCGGGAAAAAATAGCCATACTTGGTGCTGGAGGATTTACCGGCAAACATTTTATAGACTATCTGCAAAGACAAAATACCGGTGATCGCTACGAGCCTATTTTGATAGACATTACACCCATTGAATCCGGTTATGAAAGTCATACCATTGACGCATGTGACCATTTAATGCTTAAAGATGTGCTGGATCGTATTTCACCAGTGTATATCGTCAATTTGATGGGTATACTTCGCAGCGACGATTTGAACCAACTTTACCGCTGTAATGTCGAAGTATCACGACATCTGATGCAGTATGCCGTGCAGGCACATGTTCCGGTGAAAAAGATTTTGCTTATCGGATCGGTTGCCGAATACGGCTTTGTGGCAGAGAATCCCGTAGATGAAAATTTTCCCCGAAATCCAGTATCCGCCTACGGACTGTCAAAAGTAATCCAGCAGGAAGAAGCACTTTACTTTTGGCGGAAATACCATGTTCCTGTAGTTATAGCCAGGACATTCAACCTGATCGGGCAAGGGATATCGAACCAGCTAGCCATTGGTGCGTGGCGGGAAAAGATAGCCGAAGCCGCTGATAGGGCTACGGTCCGATTTGGAAACCTGGAATCCTACCGCGACTATATGGAGGTCAAAGATGTAGTAGATATTTATTGGAAACTATTGCTGCATGCTCCGGGTGGCGAAGTGTATAACGTGTGCAGCGGTAGTGCGGTGCAGATGCGCACCTTGCTCGAACAGGAAATCGCACAGTCAGGCAAAAATATTACAATAGAGATCGATCGATCCCTCTACAAACCAGATGACCTACCCATTATTTATGGTAACAACAGCAAATTAGTTCATTTTCTAAAAAATCTATAGAAATGAAACTATTATTGTATACACAAAATCATGAACCAGGGGGAGGTAATCGATACTTGACTGATTTTGTTAATGCCCTTCCTCCCTCTTGGACCGTGGAAGTGATAACTAATCGTGGCGCATTATTCAAATCCGATTTGGAACGTCTCAAACAACGTTCCCTTTCGATTTTGGAATTGCCAGTAGTTACTACCCACGATTTGGTACACCGCGGGGGAGTAACTGGCCTGCTTTTTAAGATTTGGCGGCGTTTACCCCTGATTAACCGATTGCTTACCCGCCGGCTCAGAACAAAGAACAGCCGGCAGTTCGGACATTTTTTACAAACCCGAGACTATGATGCCGTGTGGGCGTTCAATGGCGGTTTTCCAGGCGGCTATTCGTGTTTCGACCTATTGCATACAGCCCACCGGCGAGGATTGCCTACACTGATGAGTGTAGTCAGCATGCCTGCAACGGCCGAACATTTTGACCGTATATATAGACACGTGATTGCAGGAATTGATCGCTTTGTTGTTAATTGCAACAGAATCAAAGAAGCCTTATCTTCTTCCCGGAACATATCTCCCGATCGCATAGATGTCATTTACAATTGCACCCATTTGCCCGCCACCATCCGCTCCTGCACCTCAGGGTCACAGGGGCTTCAGTTTGGCTTCGTAGGCCGTGTCGAGCCCCTCAAAGGGGCCGAACTAATGATCGAGGCTTTTGTGGAAGCCTTGGACCATATCCCCTCGGCCGCCCATCTGCACTGCTATGGTAAGAAAATGCTGGGTATCCGCTCTATGAAACTTGTGGCCCAGCATGCCGACCGCATTACGTTACACGGGCCTTTCGACACCGCGGATACAGACGTCTATCCCCAAATTGATGTTTTAGTATTGCCTTCATTTTGGGAAGGGTTCCCGTACGTCATTATTGAAGCGATGGCACACGGCATTCCGGTCTTAGGGACCGACGTAGGCGGAGTTTCGGAAGTAATTCAGTCCCATCGTACAGGCCTTTTGATCCAGGCACGCAATAAAGCCCAGCTTACCCAAGCATTTATAGAACTGTGTGCCGCAACAAGCGAATCAATACATGCTATGGGGAATCAAGCGCGTTTGGAAGTAGAACGAAGATTCTCTTACACCTCTTTCGAGCAAGCAGTAAAAGAATACTGCCGCATACATTGGAATAAAGATACCGATATGAAAATACCATATGCAGGTACCAAATTGTAATCGATTAAAATCAATAAATACATCCCCAACCGTTTTTTTATAAAATTATGAAAACAGTGATTCTTTGCGGCGGATATGGGACCCGGATACGGGACGTTTCCGACAATATACCCAAACCGATGATCCCCATCGGAGGGAAACCGATCGTGTGGCATATCATGAAATATTATGCCAGCTATGGTTATAAGGATTTTGTACTCTGCCTGGGTTATAAAAGCGAAGTTATCAAAGACTATTTCGTCAACTATGAACTGCGCAGCTCCGATATTACGCTGACTCTGGGCGATCCCGATTCACGACGGCAGAGTTCGGCACATCACGATGAGTCCGGCTGGCGGATTACTATGGCCGAGACAGGACTCAATGCAATGACCGGCGCTCGGGTACGGCGCATTCGGCATTATGTGGGCGAAGATCCGTATTTTATGCTCACTTACGGCGACGGGGTAGGGAATATCGACATCGATCGACTGGTGGAATACCACAAATCGCATGGGAAAATGGTCACTGTGACAGGCGTGCGGCCTCCTGGACGATTCGGCGAACTCAGCTTGGCTGACGACAATACCGTTTTAGGCTTCAACGAGAAACCGCAGGCCAGCGGGGGACGCATTAACGGCGGTTTTTTTGTCTGCAACCGCGAATTTCTTGACCTGTTGAGCGACGACGAAGGACTCGTCTTAGAACAAGAGCCAATGAAAGAACTTGTACGCAGGGGAGAACTCAAGATGTTCGAACACGACGGGTTCTGGCAACCGATGGACACCTCGCGGGAATACACGTTGCTCAACGAGCTTTACAAAACGAATCAGGCACCTTGGGTAAGATGGTAAACAATCAATTTTTCGGAGACCTATACCGCGGGAAGCGGGTGTTGGTGACCGGCCATACCGGTTTCAAAGGCTCGTGGCTCACCAGCTGGTTGCTCGATTTGGGAGCTGATGTGTACGGAATTTCGAAAGATATTCCCACTCAGCCGTCGATGTTCGTCGAGCTGGGGCTGGAAAAGCGAATAACGCATTATACGGCTGACGTTCGGGATTTGGCACAAGTATGCGAGATTGTTCGTACGGTAAAGCCGGAGTTCGTGTTTCACCTGGCGGCACAGCCTATCGTGTCGCTCTCGTATGCCGAACCGATCGAAACGATCGGATCCAACGTCATGGGGACGACCAACGTGCTCGAAGCATTGCGGCAGTATAATCAGCCTTGTACAGCGGTGATTATCACCAGCGACAAGTGTTATGACAATGTCGAATGGGTGTGGGGGTATAAAGAAACCGATGCAGTGGGGGGAAAAGATATATACAGCGGTTCCAAAGGGGCGGCGGAATTGATCTTCAAATCTTATTACCACTCTTTTTTCAAAAAGCCGGAGTGTCCGATTAAAGCGGTTACGGCTCGGGCGGGGAATGTGATCGGCGGCGGCGATTGGGCTTTGGATCGAATCGTACCGGATTGTATGCGCTCGTGGAGCGAAGGACGGGTCGTCGAGATTCGTTCGCCGAAAGCGACGCGGCCGTGGCAACATGTATTGGAACCACTGAGCGGATACCTGCAATTGGGTGCCGAACTCTATCAACGACCGGAGTTGACCGGCGAAAGTTTCAATTTCGGACCGCAGGCTGAGTATAGCCATACGGTACAGGAGCTGCTCGAAGATTTGAGCCGAACCTGGCATTTTACCGACCCGCAGCAGGCTTATCAAATTACGGGCGACATAAAATTCCATGAGGCGGGATTGCTCAAACTCAATTGCGACAAAGCATTGTTCTATTTTCGGTGGACGCCGACACTTGACTATCCGGCCGTGATCGATTTCACGGGAAACTGGTACTACGCTTTTTATAAGGAACATACGGATATGTATGCTTATACGATGCAGCAAATCCATGCTTATCAACAAAAAGCTATAGAGAAAGGAGTGAAATGGGCCCGAAAATAACCATAGAAGGGGTCATGCTTACCCCCCTCAAACAGATTTTTCACCCGAAAGGCGACGTTTTTCATGGGATGAAGCGTAGTGACCCGGGTTTCGATGGCTTTGGAGAGGCTTACTTTTCCACAATTCATCCCGGAGATACCAAACCGTGGAAAAAACATCTGCGGATGACTTTGAACTTTGTCATACCGGTGGGACGGATTCGGTTTGTGTTATACGACGATCGGGAGGGGAGTACGACTTACGGACAATTTTTCGACCTTACGCTGGGAGAGGGGAATTATCAACGAATCACGATTCCGGCGGGGATATGGGTCGCGTTTCATGGCGTGGGCGAAGGATTGAACCTGCTACTCAACTTAGCTAATCTGGAGCACGATCCGGAAGAAGTGGAACGAAAAGAGACACTGGACGACATACCTTACACTTGGTGATAACCAAAGGACACATACTGATTACGGGCGGCAACGGCTATATCGGAGCTCGTTTGAGCTTGCATTTAGCCGATGCGGGCTATGCCGTTACCCCCGTATGCTATCCGGCGGCACCGGTCGATGAGGCTTGGCGTGCCAAGATGGAGCGCATAGTCGTAGGCGACGTGCGGGACGAACAGTTTTTGCGGGGACTCGCGCAAGAGGGAGGCTTTGATGCTGTCGTGCACCTCGTTTCGCTGGACCACCGACAGTCGGCCGGCGATCCTGCTTCGGTGGCAGGGGTGAATATTACTCCGACTTGGAGTTTGCTCGACATTTTCTCGAAAGCAGGACTGAAAAAATTCGTCTATTTTTCCACTGTACAGGTATACGGGGTATTGACTCCGGGAAAAATTACGGAACAACATCCGCCGCAGACCAGGAATGCTTATGCGCTTACCCATTGGATCGGAGAACAGATTTGCGACCATTACAATCGGACCAGTTCAACGCAATGTCGTGTGGTACGGCTTTCCAATAGCTACGGCGCTCCGATTTTCATGGAGAATAATTGTTGGTGGCTGGTGGTCAACGACTTGTGTCGGATGACATTCCGCGAACGGCGAATCGTCCTGCAATCCGACGGAACGCCGCAGCGCGATTTTATTCACGGGTGGGACGTATGCCGGGCCGTGGAGCGCATCATCGCCACAGAGGCGCCTCATACACTGTACCAGATCAGCTCCGGAACTACGCTGACCATTATGGAGATCGCACAGACCGTACAGCAAATTTATGCGGAACGTTACTCCCGCGACATCCGAATAGAGTCCGTACCACCTACGGGCGGGGCGACAGCGTCGGATCGCTATACGATCGACAACAGCTTACTGCGCAGTATCGGCTATACGCCGGAATGGGATTTACGGCGAGGGATCGAGGACCTGTTTGACTACTTAGAGCAGCACGATGGCACAAGAGCATAAATACAACTCTTCTACACCGCTTTTTTCGATCGTTATCCCTACCTACAATCATGGGCACCTGATCGGTCGTTGTCTTGACTCGGTCGTGGGACAGAGTTGCGGGGATTGGGAGGCGATCGTGGTGAATAATTTCTCAAATGATAACACCATCGAAGTGGTGGAGGGTTACCACGATTCTCGCATTCGACTGATTAATTTTGCGAATAACGGTATCATCGCCGCTTCACGCAACAAAGGTATTTCGGAAGCTCGCGGCGAGTGGATCTGTTTTCTGGATTCCGATGACTGGTGGACACCGGATAAATTGGAGGCATGCCTGCCTTATCTAGACCAAAACGACGTGATATATCACACATTATGGATATACACAGAACAACAGGGACTTACGACCAAAACACTTCGAGCATACGTGCCTCGGAAGCCTATCTTCGTTAATTTGTTACTGCATGACAGTTGCATGCCCAATTCATCGGCATGTATTCGTCGTACAGTGATCGAACAAATAGGTTTCCTTTCGGAAGAGCGGGACTTAGTCGCTGTGGAAGATTTCGACTATTGGTTGCGTTTAAGTCTTGTTACCGAACGTTTTGCAATGATCCCTAAAGCGCTTGGATATTATTGGATCGGGTCGACCTCTATCTCGTCCAGTCCGAAATGGGTAGCCCGTCATGACGCAATTTACAACAAATACCTACCCGTAATCAAAGATGCACGCACACGTAAAAGAATAAAAAAGCGATACAATTATTCACGAGGTGTCATCTGTCAACAGATAAAAGAATTTCAAGAAGCAAAAAAAACACTCCGCCACGCCTTAAGCCGACAAAACTCAATATTACGAAACCTCAAAATCTTATGTCGGTTAGCAGCTTTGACTATGAAACATTAACAACTATGGTAAATGTAAAAGATGTAATCGATCAGGATTTGTTTCGTTATGCAGGCAATGCTTCGCTCAAAGCATTTTGGAAATGCTATCTAACCATTCCTGGATTCAAATATTTATACTGGTACCGCAAAGCGCAACACTGGCAGACACGTTCGCAACGCAATGGGCTATACAAACCTTTATTCGTTTTTTTCGAATTACTGATGCGGCATTACGGTTATAAGTATGGCATAGACATCCCCTCTTCCACCTCTATTGCACCCGGTTTCTATATCGGTCATTTTTCAGGCATCGTCATTTCTCCCCGAACTATAATCGCTAAAAATGTGAACATATCGCAATGTGTCACCATAGGGAGTACCAATATGGACTTTGCAACCATTGAAGAGGGGGTATACCTCGGCCCGGGCAGTAAAATTGTAGGCGGAGTGCATATAGGTGCCTATGCGGTGATAGGAGCCAATGCTGTGGTTGTAAAAGACGTGCCCGCCGGAATTACAGTTGCAGGCGTACCTGCCGTTCAGATCAGCATTAAAGACTCACGCCGCTTCATTCAAAATCCCGTGTAACAATGATACCTAAGACGATACATTACATATGGGTCGGCAGTCGGACTATTCCTGCGAAATACCAATCTTTTATCAATGAGTGGAGTCGGAAAATGCCCGATTGGGAAATCATACGGTGGGATGAGTCAAACTTTGATATTGAACATTCGGCGGACTATTGTCGAGAAGCTTATGCTTTGAAGAAATGGGCTTTCGTTTCGGATTATATTCGAGTAAAAGTATTATACGACCACGGCGGTATCTATCTCGATGCGGACGAAGAAATGATCCGGTCGTTGGATCGTTTTGTTGAACATAGCGTTTTCTTCGGCCTTGAACCCGGACTTCGTTTGCAAGCAGGAGTGTTCGGTTGCGAACCTCAGAATCGACTCATCGGGACCATTCTGGCACAATATGACCAAATGCACTATGTAGTGGACAGACGACCGGACAATACTGTCATCGGGATACATTTTCAGAATATACTACAAGAAGTGTATCCCCAGTTCGTCCCGACGGAATCGGCTCCAACGATTTTGGATGGTGGCGTGGCTATTTATCCGAGCCGTTATTTTTGTCCGGACTTGGCAACGCTCAAGATCACGGACGAAAGTTATACGGTGCATCGGCCAATGGGTTCTTGGTTGCCGCCGAAAGCCAAACTCAAGAAAAAACTGTATACTTTCATCACCCAAGTCAGATTGCTGAATTGGCTCTATCGCAAGATTAAACGATAAGTGGCACCCTATTTTATCATATTCACTTTATTGGGGCTGTTTTCGTTCGCTGATTTCTTTAATGTAAAACGAAACCAGCGGCTATGTCTATTGGTCATTGGCGCTGCAATTTTGATCCTCTTTGCCGGACTTCGCTATGACTCGCCAGACTGGATGCCTTATAAAGAAGGGTTCGAAGAGGTCGCTCACGTGGGACTCGATTACACCCGACTCAATATTGCACAATTTTTCGAGCCGCTCTATAACCTGACAGTATATATAATAACATTTTGTACGACGCAGCCCGTATTCTTATTCTTGATTATCGCAGCGATAGCGGTAATACTCAACAGTCGGTTTTATGCCAAATATTCGGAATTTTTCCTCTTATCTCTACTTTTGTATTTCGTCCATACTTTTCTAATGCGCGAAACGATGCAAATCCGTGCAGGAGTCGCAGCCGGGATTGTCTTATGGTCATTACCTTTTGTAACGCAACAAAAGCCCTTCAAATTTCTGTTATTGATCCTATGTGCTATGGGATTCCATCTCGCATCGGGTGCATTCGCGCTGATTTATCCAATCTACCAATGGAATCTGAAAAACCAGGTTTGGAAATGGCTTATCGGTATTTGTTTGGTAATCGGTATTCTTTTCCCTTTCGGAAAACTGTTGACCATGTTACCGGGTGGAGCATTATTTCAACGGATAAAGAATTATTCATGGATGGTCGAACAGGGAGCACCCGGAATACTAACCAATCCGACAATCATCAAACAACTGTTTTTTTCGTTCATTTGCCTAAAATACTGGAAAACATTAGACGAACGGGTTCCTTATTTTCGACTGCTAGTTACGCCGTTATTAGTTTCAGTGTGTTGGTTGGTGGTTTGGAATGATTTTGCGATTATTGCCGGCCGTATCGGAACTTTCTTTTCCATCACGGAAGTATTAGTTGTCCCGATGTTGCTTTATCTTGTCACTCCACGTTCTCGCCCCGTTATGGGATTGTTGCTGGTGTTGTATGCCCTGAGCACTTTGTCCCTCAACTTGGCTGTCGGCAATGTCGCCCGTTATCAATTTCTGCTAACCCAATGAAGATAGCCTATATTGTTCCCTCTTTAGCCAATCGAGGTCCGGTGATTGTCGTCAAAGAATTGGTTCGTCAAATGATAAACCATGGACACGAATGCACCGTATTTTATTTTGATGACAAGCTTCCGATTACTTTCGATTGTGCGACACATCGCATTCGAAAAAACGAAAAAATAGATTTTTCAGCATACGATATCGTTCACAGCCATGGCCTACGTCCGGATAAATATGTAGCTAAATATCGAGAATATAGCGGGAAGGTTCGCTATATCTCTACATTGCATAATTATGTTTTAGAGGACTTACGATATCAATATAATTGGTTGGTTGCTCAGATATTCGGTCGATTATGGATGCATACTCTTCAAAAAATGGATACTGTAGTTGCACTGTCTCAGCATGCTCAACAATATTATTTAAAATGGTTTCCACCACAAAAAGTAACCTATGCATACAATACTCGAGTATTATATCTGACTCAAACTCTTGACGAAAATTCCATACAAGAACTTCAGGTATTCAAAGGAAATTCCGTATTGATCGGAGTCAATGCCTTATTGACACGGCGGAAAGGGGTTGATATGTTGATTCGGGCTTTAGTGCGCTTGCCGGACTACAAATTGTTCATTGCGGGGGATGGTAAAGAGCGTGCGCGACTCGAACGCCTGGCTCGCCGATTGGGAGTGGCTGATCGCTGTCTGTTTGCCGGCTACCGACAGAATGCTTATCTTTATTTGCCGTTATATGATATTTATGCCCTGCCGAGTCGGAGTGAAGGTTTTCCATTGTCTTTACTTGAGGCGGCCGTGTATGCAAAGCCATGTGTTGTTTCCAATCTGCCCATCGTAACCGAATGTTTTAATACAGACGAAGTAGCGATTTTTAGACTCGAAGCACCTACCTCTGTAATCCAGGCTATACATGGAGCGACAACTAATTCTACGTTAGGTAAGAATCTGCACCTGAAATACGAACAAGCGTACAGCCCGGAAAGAATGTATGAACGTTATCTCCGAATATATTATGGCGAAGTTTAGTGTTCTAATGTCTGTATATTACCGGGAACTGCCGGAATTCTTGGATATCGCATTAGCCAGTGTTTTCGATCAAACGGTTCTGCCAGATGAAGTTGTATTGGTCAAAGACGGCCCACTGACGCCCGGTCTCGATGCTGTAATTAGTCGATATGCCGCTCTGCAGCCCGAGTTGCATGTAATTACTTTACCGGAAAATGTCGGACTCGGTTCTGCTTTAAACGAGGGCCTCAAACATTGTTCCTATGACTTGGTTGCCCGAATGGACTCGGATGATATTTGTAAACCGAATCGTTTTGAAAAACAGTTGGCTGTTTATGCCCAAAGCCCTCATTTAGCTGTTGTTGGAAGTTGGGTGGACGAATTCATTGACGATCCCGCTCACTTATTATCCGTTCGCCGCACACCATGTACCCCGAAAGAAATCTGTCACTTCGCCCGAAAGCGAAATCCGCTGAACCATCCCACAGTCATGTTTCGAAAAGACGCAATCCAACAAGTCGGCGGATACCAACCCTTTTTTCTCTTTGAAGATTACTATCTTTGGGTTCGATTATTAATCAACGGATTTGAGCTATACAACATCCAAGAAAGTCTTTTATTCTTCCGCAGCAATCCCCAAATGATCGCTCGCCGGGGGGGCCTTAAATACGCTCTAAGTGAATGGCGATTTTTGCGGGTGATGCATAAAGTTAAATGGATTAATACTTACACCTTATTAACCAACGGTTTTATTCGATTCACAATACGCATCATGCCCAATAAGATCCGAACACTAATTTATAAAAAACTACTTAGGTAAACCATGAAAATAGCCATCATCGGCGGTAGCGGATTCGTTGGCACGCGATTGATCGAACTGCTCCGAAAACAGCATCAAATCTGTAATATCGACAAACAAGATAGTCATTTTCATCCCGACCTGACTATTATTGGCGATGTGCGTGACTCCGCCAAACTCACCGAACAACTCACCGGAGGCTTCGACGCCGTAGTGTTGCTCGCTGCCGAACACCGGGACGACGTGTCACCGACTTCACTGTACTACGACGTCAACGTACAAGGAGCACGGAACGTGCTGGCGGCTATGGATGCCAACGGGATACGCCGAATTGTCTTCACCAGCTCCGTCGCCGTTTATGGATTGAACAAGAAGAATCCGGACGAACAACACCCGGCCGATCCGTTCAATCACTATGGAAAAAGTAAGTGGCAGGCGGAAGAGGTGCTCCGCGGGTGGTACGATGCTGATCCGACACAGCGAAACCTGAATATTTTACGACCAACTGTAATTTTCGGGGAACGGAACCGTGGGAATGTCTATAATCTATTACGACAGATTGCCGGCGGGAAATTTCTGATGATCGGAAAAGGCGAAAATAAAAAGTCCATGGCATATGTCGGAAACATCGTAGCTTTCATCGATTTTCTGCTGACCGTTCAAACGACCGGATACCATGTGTACAACTATGTCGATACGCCGGATTTTACCATGAACCAACTGGTTGCACATGTAGGCAATGTACTCAAAAAACATATTCCGGCAACCCATTTCCCATATTGGCTGGGGATGATGGGTGGCTATGGTTTCGATCTGCTGGCATGGATAACGCGCAAAAAACTGACCATCAGTTCGGTGCGTGTCAAAAAGTTTTGTGCCACGACACAATTCAATGCCACGGCAGCCCACACCTCGGGATTTATGGCACCGTACACACTCGGAGACGGACTCGAACGAACGCTTGAATACGAATTCGTACACCCGCAACCGGATAATATCACTTTTATTTCTGAATAATGTTCCACCTCGCACAATTCATAAAAGACCATGTCACAGGGAGGCAGACCAGTATGTTTGCACCTGACATCGATGCTAACCGGAAACGACTCACCGAAGAAATCAAAGGAAAATCCGTACTCGTGATCGGTGGCGCCGGGACTATCGGTTCGTCGTTTATCCGCGCTATCCTGCCGTTCCGACCGGGCGCGCTGACCGTCGTGGATATCAACGAAAACGGACTCACCGAACTCACGCGCGACCTGCGGTCGACCTCCGGAGGATATGTACCGCCGGAATATGTAACGTATCCCATGAATTTCAATGACGCCGTGTTCGAAAAGATGTTTCGGGCACACGGCGGATTCGATATCGTGGCCAATTTTTCTGCACATAAACATGTGCGGTCTGAAAAAGATGTGTATTCCGTCGAAGCGCTGCTCGAAAACAATGTGCTCCGGGCCAGGAAACTGCTGACCCTGCTGGAAGAGTTCCCGCCGCGGCACTACTTCTGCGTCTCGACCGACAAGGCGGCCAATCCGGTCAACATCATGGGCGGGTCGAAAAAGATCATGGAAGATATGATTATGGCATACAGCGATCGGTTTCCCGTGACCACCGCCCGGTTTGCCAACGTGGCGTTCAGCAACGGAAGTTTGCCCGACGGATGGATGCAGCGTATCGAACGACGCCAGCCGCTCTCGGCTCCGAACGATGTGACCCGGTACTTCGTCTCGCCGGAGGAGAGCGGGGAGATCTGCATGCTGGCCTGTATGCTGGGGAAAAGCGGGGAGATCTATTTCCCGAAACTCGGGAAGGAGCAGGTCAAGACTTTCTCGGCCATCGCAACGGACTTGCTGACTGCTATGGGCTATCGGGCCGTCGAATGCGGATCGGAACAAGAGGCGATCGATATGGCCGCACAGCTTGATGAGGGCGATAAGAGGTACCCTGTATATTATTCAGGAAGCAATACCACGGGAGAAAAACCGTACGAAGAGTTTTTCACCGACGACGAAACGACCGATATGAAACGCCATCAGGCTTTGGGGGTGGTAACCGGTGTGCAGCCGCGGCCGATGGCGGAGATCGATACTTTGTTTACGCAACTGACCGAGGCGTTCGCCCGTCCTTCGGTTACCAAGGCCGAAATCGTTGCTATTATGAAGGAGTTCCTGCACAATTTCGAACACGAGGAGAAAGGGCTCAATCTGGATTCCAAAATGTAATTCTCGCGTTCGCCTTGGCGGAGCAACGATCCGATGGCGGAGAACTATTCCGCCATCGGGCGGACGATGTCGCTGATCTCGATCACCCGATCCGTCCAGCCGTTCATCACCAGGGCCGGAGAGTGGGTGGCCAGAATCAGCTGAAGGTTGGGATTCAGTGTCCGAATGTCATCGATCAAGCGCCGCTGCCAGTCGAAATGAAGCGAAATCTCGGGCTCGTCCATAATCAGGATGAACTCGCGTCCCGACTGGATCAACACGGTCGTCAGAATGATCAGAATCTGCTTCTCGCCGGAAGACAACTGATGCGGCGAGATCATCGTCCCGTACTGGGTGAGGAACTGCAAGGTGTCGCTCTCGCGATCGACGCGCTTGCCGGTCGCCTCCAGCAGGGCGTCGATGATGTCGAAATATTGGGTCCGGCGGGTGGTCAGCGAACTGACGTCTGCGATCGTCTGGCCCGCCTGCAAGGCGGCGATGACGCGTTTCCCCACCTCCAGCTGGTAGGTCAGATAGCGGTTCTGGAGCCGGTACAGCTCCCAGTCCAGATAGGTGGCCACGGTGCCGTCCGAGAGTTTGTAGATGGCTTCGCTCTCCTGCAGGGTGGTGTCGAAGGTGCTGATAACGGCCACGTGGAATGCCGCCGGATCGAACGGGTGGTCGGAACCGGCCCGCCGGCCGTCGGCAAATTCGACTTCGATCGAACGCATCCGGCAACGGTGGCCGGGGGATATCGCACCGCGCGTGAACAGGTCGCTCAGACAGCGCAAAACGGTGCTCTTGCCGCTCCCGTTGCTCCCGGAGAGGATGTTCACTTCGGGCGAGAGTTCCCACGAGAGGTCGCAGACGTTCCACAACCCGCGCACTTCGATCTTCCGTATGTATTCCTTTGTTGCCATAGCTCTCTTTTTGGTTTTCAGGCCGCCCGCCGCAGACTATGCCAGTGTCCGGGCCACGGAGCGAAACGCTTCGCCCGTCACCGAATCGCGCGCTGCAATCGGAGTTCCCGCATCGCCCCCCTCCGCAATCGCCTGCACCAACGGGATCGAACCCAGAAACGGAACCCCCTGCTCTTTCGCCAAAGCGGCCACCCGGCCGTCCGCTCCCGCCGGCCCGAAGATATAATACTTGTTCTCCGGCAGCTCCGCCGGCGTGAACCAGGCCATGTTCTCGACAATCCCCCGGATCGGAACCCCGACGTTCTCGTTCCGGAACATCGCGATACCGCGCACCACATCGGCCAGGGCCACCTCCTGAGGCGTGCTGACGATCACCGCGCCCGAGAGCTTCAGCTCGCTGACGATCGTCAGGTGCAAGTCTCCCGTCCCCGGCGGCAGGTCGATCAACAGATAATCCAACTCTCCCCACGCCGTCTGGTGCAACAGCTGCCTCAACGCGTTGGTCGCCATCGGCCCCCGCCACACCAAGGCATCCGAACCCGAAATGAAAAAGCCGATCGACATCACCTTCACCCCGTACGCCTCCGCCGGCACGATATATTCCAGATCGGAACCGTCCTCGGCCACTTCGGCCACCGGTTTATAGCCCTCTACGCCGAACATCTTCGGCATCGACGGCCCGTAGATATCCGCGTCCAGCACCCCCACCCGAAATCCCTCGGCGGCCAAAGCCACCGCCAGATTGGCCGTCACGGTGCTCTTCCCCACCCCGCCTTTGCCCGAAGCCACGGCAATCACCTGCCCCACCCCGCTCATCGAGCTCTTTTCGCGCATCGCCTGCTGCTTCGCCGCTTTGGAGTCGGGCGGCAGCGGCTCGGACACCACAATCACCGGCGCCACCCCCGTAGTCTCGGTCAGTATCGCCTCCGCCGCACGCCGCACCGAACCGGCCATCGGATCCCGCGGCTTGGTCAGCTTCAGCGTAAAGCGCACGGCGCCGGTCGCCGGATCGACGGCGAGGTGTTCCACCATCCCCAGCGACACGATATCCTTCTCCTGCTCCGGATGGGTCACCCCTTTGAGCAGCTCCAGCACCTCTTCGTTGGTCAATATCGTCATGATTTGTTCCGTAAACTGTTGTCAATCAAAACTTCGAGCCGTTCCAACGCCACCTCCTGCGGAATGTTGCGCTCGACGACCTCCTTGCCCCGGTACAAGGTCACCACGCCGTTCCCGGCTCCCACATAGCCGAAATCGGCGTCAGCCATCTCGCCCGGCCCGTTCACGATGCAGCCCATCACGGCGATCTTCAGCCCCGGATAGTTCCCGAACCTGGCCTTGACCGCCCGGGCGACCTCCTGGAGCTCGAACAGCGTCCGTCCGCACCCCGGACACGAGATGATCTCGGTCTTCGAGATCCGGGCCCGCGCGGCCTGCAAAATCGAAAACGACAGCGAGGTCAGGTCGAAATCCGGCGTCAGATCCCGCTCCGTCTCCACCAAATTCCCCGCCGAATCCTCGTCGTATTCCGTGGTGAATACTTCGTTCACGATCCATATCCCGTCCCCGAAGCCGTCGATCAGCAGCGCGCCGAAGTCCGCGGCGGCATAGAGCTGCAACCGCTCCAAATCCCGCTCGCCGTAACAGCGGCTCATAATCACCGGATTCTTCAGCCCGTGCCGCATCAGCTGGACAAAGCAGGCCCGAATCTCGCCCACCCAATGGCTGTTCTCGGACACCAGTACGAGAATCCTCTCCGGATGGCTCTCCAGCCACTCCAGAAACTCATACGAGAGGTGTTCCAGCGTGCAGGCGATCCAACCCTCTCCATGATCCAAGTCTTGCATCGCCTGTCGCGGTGTCACGAGCGCAAAATCCTCCGGCGACAAGTCCGCGCCGCCCGGCCCAACACAATCCCCCACCACAATGGGCGGCGCCCCGCCCCCGATCGGCACCCCGCGAAAAACGACAGCGGTCGCCGCCCGTCTGGCGTAGTTGTACGGATCGTACGGCACCGGTTCGTCGTCCACCGGAATGTAGTTATGCATCTCGCGCCCCACGAAATAGTCCGCCAATATCCGCGCCGGCGCGATTTCATTCTCCGGTGCCTCGGTCAGCGAGACACGGATGGTGTCCCCGATCCCGTCCGCCAGCAGCGCGCCGATCCCTACCGCAGAGCGGATCCGTCCGTCCTCCCCCTCTCCCGCCTCGGTCACACCGAGGTGCAGGGGGTAGGTCATCCCCTCTTCGTCCATCCGGGCCGCCAGCTTGCGATAGGCCTCGACCATCACCCGGGTGTTGCTCGACTTCATCGAGATGACGACCCGGTCGTATCCCTCGGCCCGGCACACGTGCAGGAACTCCATCGCCGACTCGACCATTCCGTCGGTCGTATCCCCGTACCGCGACATGATCCGGTCGGAGAGCGATCCGTGGTTCACCCCGATGCGGATGACCGTATTATAATATTTGCAGACTTCGATCAGCGCCGTGAGCTGAACCCGCAGCCGCTCCAGTTCGGCAGCATACTCGGCGTCGGTATACTCCAGCTTCCGGAACGTAGCCCGCTTGTCGATGAAATTACCGGGATTGATCCGCACTTTGCTGACATACTGCGCCGCAATCAAGGCCACCTGCGGATTGAAATGGATGTCGGCCACCAGCGGCACGTAGCACTCCCGCTCTTCGATCCGCCGACGGATGGTCAGCAGCCGCTCCGCTTCGGTCCGCCCCGGTGCGGTGAGCCGCACCATCTCGGCTCCCGCCTCGGCAATCCGCAGCACCTGAGCGGCCGAGGCCTCGACATCGGCCGTGTTGGCGGTGGTCATCGACTGCACGACGATCGGGGCATCGCCCCCCAGCACTAACCGGCTGCCGATCCGAATGGGATGGGTCCGCCGGCGGGAATAGCTGAACAGATGAGGACAGTAACGTTTCATGAAACGAAAACGAGGGCGGAAACCGAAAGAAACAAGTGGAGAATACCGGGTTCGAACCGGTGACCTCTTGCATGCCATGCAAGCGCTCTACCAACTGAGCTAATTCCCCTTCGTCGACTCCACAAATATAGCCCTTTTTTCGACAGCGACAAATATTATCCGAACGAAGTATTGGTTTTTTCGAATAAATGGCATAGCTTTGTAAGTACGATTTACCGGTTGTGCGCACGGACGCATACAAAAATTCACTACCCAACAATATGGAACTCAAAAAATCACCCAAAGCCGATCTGGAAAACAAGCGGAGCTATTTTCTGGAGATCGGTATCATCGTGGCGCTGGCGGCATGTATCGCCATGTTCAGCTGGAGCCAGAAGGAGCGTGTCATCGAGGTCGTCGAACAGGCTCCGGTCGTGGTCGAAACGGAAATGATGGAGGTGACCATCCAGGAAGACAAGCGGCCGCCGGCACCTATGAAGACCCAGGCGGTGGCGATCTCGGAAATCCTGAATGTGGTGAAGAACGACGCGAAAATCGAACCGACGGTCAATATCCTCGACCTGGACGTGACGCAGGATCTGGCGGTGGACGTGACGAAGTTCGGGGCGACGTATACGGGGGAAGCGGAAGTGGAGGACGATACGCCGGTGGTGATTGCGGAAACGATGCCTACCTTTATGGGCGGTACGGTGGACGACTTCGCCAGATGGTGCGGGAAACACATCGTCTATCCGCCGGCTGCGCAGGACAACGGTTCGCAGGGACGGGTCATGGTGCAGTTCGTGGTGGAACGCGACGGGTCGATCAGCCATGTGACGGTGCTGCGGGGGGTAGACCGGCTTTTGAACGACGAGGCGGTGCGGGTGATCAAGAGTGCGCCGAAGTGGACGCCGGGGTCGAACCGGGGAAAGCCGGTGCGGGTGTATGTCAACGTGCCGATCAACTTCGTGCTGTCGGACTAAGCATCTCTTTAGGAACAAAAAAGGGGCTCCGTTACGGAGTCCCTTTTTTTGTCGTTCGCCAGACCGATCAGTTGGCCTGGATGGTGCCGGTGTAAGATGCGGTGTTCCCCATATTCGGCACGAGGGTCAGGGTAGCCAAACCGTTGTCGATATTATAGTTCAGGTGGAAAACATACTTCACGCCGTCCCATTCGGTCTGGAAAACCAGCGTCCATTGCGCCCCGCTGTTCATATCTTCCCAGAAGGTAAACCGGTTGGTCGTGAAATCGATCCGTTTCGGGATCATCGTCACATTCTCGGCCACCGACACGTAGGGCAGGTTCACTTCCAGATAGCCGGGATAGACCGTAACATAGTTATTCCACTGATTCAACGCCTGTTGCGGCCCGTCGAACTCGGGGGTCAGGTACGAGGCGGAGAAGGTGAGGTTGTGGCTTTGCAGGGCATTGGTCATCTGGGAGATCATGGCCTCTTTCCGTTCGGTGCGTTTGGCGTCGCGAACGACCTGTTTGCTGTAATCCTGAGCGGCGGCGCCGGCTACCAGACCTACCATCATCAACGACAAAAATAACTTTTTCATAATTTATTGGTTGTTAGTGTGTTTATATTCTTGTTCGGGCCGATACGGCTATTACCCGCCGTGCGTCCCCGCAGGGTTCGTTGTGTCCGCAGCTTGAGTCTTGCGGAGCCTGAGGCGCGCAAACAGAAAACAGGGCAAGGAGTTGGGCTACTCCAGCCAATTGCCCACCGCGGGCACGCGGGGCCTG
>NZ_CAJTMN010000008.1 GCF_910577125.1 uncultured Rikenella sp. | reverse complement strand
TCTAAAGTTTTTCTGGTTCTCTTTGTTCACAAAGAGAACAGTACCCTCAAGCCCAAAGGACAAAGTACAGAAAACCGATCGATTTTGATAGAGAGCAAAAATAGGAGGAAAAGTCGAGAGCGGGAGGATGACGAAAGAAAAAAATGTTTATCTTTCAGACGCGAAACAGGAATCACAAAAAACAATTGCTTATGAATACAGACATACCTCAGATTTTTTGGCTTGTGCCGGCCGCAGCCCTGATAGCGCTCGGGTTTGCGCGGTATTTTTTCGTGCACATGAAGCGTCAGAGCGAAGGGAACGAGACCATGCAGACCATCGCCGCCCATGTTCGGAAAGGCGCGATGGCTTATCTGAAACAGCAGTACAAGATCGTCGGAATCGTTTTTCTCGTACTGTGCGCCTTTTTCGCCGTGTTGGCCTATGGGTTCGGCGTACAGAATCCGTGGGTGCCGTTTGCGTTTCTGACCGGCGGTTTCTTCTCCGGTCTCGCCGGATTCATCGGCATGAAGACCGCTACGTATGCTTCGGCCCGGACGGCGCAGGCCGCATCCGAATCGCTGAACCGCGGGCTGAAAGTCGCTTTCCGCTCCGGGGCGGTGATGGGGCTTGTGGTGGTAGGTCTCGGGCTGCTGGATATCTCTGCTTGGTATCTGGTGCTGGAGTGGTTCTATGACGATATTACCACCACCCAGAAACTTGTGATTATCACCACCACGATGCTGACCTTCGGGATGGGTGCTTCGACCCAGGCCTTGTTTGCCAGAGTGGGGGGCGGGATCTATACCAAGGCTGCGGATGTGGGAGCCGACCTCGTGGGCAAAGTCGAAGCAGGGATTCCGGAAGACGACCCGCGGAATCCGGCGACCATTGCTGATAATGTGGGCGATAACGTCGGTGACGTGGCTGGGATGGGCGCAGACCTCTATGAAAGCTACTGCGGCTCGATACTGGCTACGGCGGCGCTCGGAGCTTCGGCTTTCGCGCTCGCGCCGGAGATGCAGCTGCGGGCTGTGCTGGCGCCGATGCTGATTGCTGCTGTTGGGATTCTGTTGTCGATCATCGGTATTTACCTCGTGCGGACGAAAGAGGGGGCGTCGATGAAAAACCTCCTCAGCGCGCTGGGATTGGGGGTGAACACCAGCTCGTTCTTGATTGCCGTGGCTACGTTCGTGATCCTCTATCTGCTGGGGCTGGAAAACTGGCTCGGGATTTCGTTCTCGGTGATTGCGGGGCTTGTGGCAGGGATTATTATCGGCCAGTCGACGGAATACTACACTTCGCAATCGTATAAACCGACCAAAAAAGTGGCCGAAAGCTCGAAGACCGGGCCGGCGACCGTGATTATCTCGGGGATCGGTCTCGGGATGCTCTCGACGGCGATTCCGGTGATTACGATTTGTGTGGCGATCGTGCTGGCTTTCCTGTGTGCCATCCGGTTCGACGTGGCGAACATGCTGACGGCTCAGAACCTGGCTTTGGGGCTCTATGGGATTGGGATCGCGGCGGTCGGGATGCTCTCGACGCTGGGAATCACGCTGGCGACGGATGCCTACGGGCCGATTGCGGACAATGCCGGCGGGAATGCCGAGATGAGCGGTCTCGGGGCGGAGGTGCGCAAGCGGACGGATGCCTTGGATGCGCTGGGGAACACCACCGCTGCGACGGGCAAGGGCTTTGCGATCGGTTCGGCGGCCCTGACGGCGCTGGCCCTGATGGCTTCGTATCTGGAAGAGATCAAGATGGGGCTGCAGCATATCGGGGTCAAGACCATCGAGGTGTTGGGGAATGCGGTGCCGGTCGAGGCGGCTACGCTGCCGGACTTCATGGAGTACTATCAGGTCAATCTGATGAATCCGAAGGTCTTGATCGGGGTCTTTATCGGTTCGATGATGGCGTTTGTCTTCTGCGGTTTGACGATGAATGCCGTGGGACGGGCGGCGCAGTCGATGGTCGAGGAGGTTCGCCGGCAGTTCCGCGAAATCAAAGGGATTTTGACGGGTGAGGCGACGCCGGACTATGCGCGCTGCGTGGCGATCTCGACCAAAGGGGCGCAGCGGGAGATGCTTTTGCCGTCGATTCTGGCGATTGTGGCGCCGATCGTGACGGGGATCGTGTTCGGTGTGGCAGGCGTGCTGGGGCTGCTGGTCGGAGGATTGGGCGCGGGGTTCGTGCTGGCGATTTTTATGGCCAACTCGGGCGGTGCGTGGGACAATGCCAAGAAGTACATCGAAGAGGGGAATTTCGGCGGTAAAGGGTCGGATTCCCATAAAGCTACGGTAGTGGGTGATACGGTGGGGGATCCGTTCAAGGATACTTCCGGGCCGTCGCTGAATATCCTCATCAAGCTGATGAGTATGGTGGCGATCGTGATGGCGGGGTTGACTGTGGCATTCAGTATTTTGTAGTACGTATTTTTCAGATAAGGCTCCTCTCCCGAGACTTCGTATCGAAGTCTCGGGAGAGGATTTTTTGTAGTTGGGGTAGAGGGGGCTTTGGAATTTGGGCTGAGGCTGCCGCAGCAATGCGTGCCGATCCCTAAGTCCTGCGGCGCGTAAGGCGCGCGAACAGAGGTGGCCATAGCGAAACGCAGTTTCGCTCGTCCCGCCGGGGTCACCCGGCCGCCACCCGCGCAGGGCAGTTTTTATCCTGTTAGGGTAGAGGCGGCCCTGTCGGAGTGCCCGAAGGCACCGCGCCACGCCTTAATAGGGAAATCGTCAAAATGTGCTGACACATTTTGACAAGATTTCCCAAGGCGCGCGAACTGTGGCGGAGCGAAAGCGGAGCCGCATTGAAGCGGGCACGGGGTAGTGCTTTTTTGGCGACAGGCCGAATGGGGCGGTGAATCGGGCTAAATTTGGAGCGGGCCGAGGCCTGCGGGGGCAAAAGCAACGTAGTTGCGGGCCTCCCGCTGGGGGAGGCTCTCGGCCCGCGCGGCTCTGCGAGCCGCATGAGAGGGGTAGAGGCTACCTTGGGGTAGAGTCTGCCATTTCGGAGTGCTCGCAGGTACCGTTTATTCCGAGAGGCAACGCAACAGAAAACCATAGGCACGGTTTGCCGCGGTGAATGTGAGTGTGGTCGCGCCGAAATTCAAATATATGCCGCGATTGTGGTCTCCAGAGTTGTAAGGTGTGGCTGACCAGTTGTATCCGTAACTGCCACTGCCCCATAATATTCCTCCGGAAGGATCGCGGAAGCCCGGGGCGGGGACTCTCCTGCAAAACCTCCGTCAGTCCGCCGCAAACAGAAAAATCGTATCTTTACCGACATAATTCCGGCCGATTCCGCCGGAAAGGAAACGCCTATGGATTTTATCAGTATCACCGTTCTCGACATCATCGACGTGCTGGTCGTCGCCCTGCTTTTCTATCAGGTCTACCGCATGATCCGCGGGACATCCGTGATGACCATCTTTGCCGGAATTTTTATCGTCTACCTGCTCTGGGTCGTCGTCAAGGCGCTGAATATGACCCTGCTGAGCTCCATCATGGGACAGGTGATCGGCGTGGGAGTGCTGGCACTGATCATCGTCTTCCAACAAGAGATCCGGCGATACCTCCTGTTGCTCGGGAGTCGGTACTCCAAAGCTAAAAACCGTTTCGTGCGGCGCATCTTCCGTTCGGCCGGCGTCCGGAGCGATCTCCAGTGGACCGAAGAGGTGGCCAAAGCCTGTCGGAATATGGCCGCGACCTATACCGGAGCCCTGATCTGCATCGAACGGCAGGGCGATCTGGGGGCCTATATCGCGACCGGAGATACGATCGACGCCCGGATCGACGTGCGACTGATCGAGAGCATCTTCTTCAAAAACAGCCCGTTGCACGACGGTGCCGTGATTATCCGGCAGGGGCGGATCCATGCCGCCCGGTGTATTCTGCCCTCGTCGGACAACCCCCACATTCCGCAGCACTACGGGATGCGGCACCGCGCCGCCATCGGGCTGACCGAACACAGCGACGCCGTGGTGGTGGTGGTTTCCGAAGAGCGCGGGAAGATTTCCGTCGCCGAAGGAGGTGAAATCGTCACCGTGGCCGATGCCGAGGCCCTGGTCGAGCGGCTCAACCGGATTTTATCGGCTTAGCGACCCGTCGAGCCGAAATTTTCCGTAACTTTGTCCAATCGGGCGCGCGTCTCATGGGCGGAAAACATCGTTCCGCATGCGCGTCGGAGTTGGCTTACCGAGTAAATTATTTCAACAATTTCGATAGCAATGGCAAATCAGAAGAAATTCATTACCTGTGACGGGAACTATGCTGCTGCACACATCGCTTATATGTTCAGCGAAGTGGCGGCCATCTATCCGATCACCCCGAGCTCGACCATGGCGGAATATGTCGACGAGTGGGCGGCCGCAGGGAAAAAGAACATTTTCGGCGAAACCGTTCGCGTGCAGGAGATGCAGTCCGAAGCGGGTGCGGCGGGGGCCGTGCACGGCTCGCTGCAGGCGGGGGCGCTGACCACCACCTATACCGCTTCGCAGGGGTTGTTGCTCATGATCCCGAACATGTACAAGATCTCGGGAGAACTCTTGCCGGCGGTGTTCCATGTTTCGGCGCGGGCGCTGGCGGCTCAGGCCTTGTCGATTTTCGGCGACCATGCCGACGTGATGAGTGCAAGACAGACCGGCTTTGCCATGCTGGCCAGCGGGTCGGTGCAGGAGGTGATGGACCTCTCGGCGGTGTCGCACTTGACTGCGATTAAGGGGCGCGTGCCGTTCATCAACTTCTTCGACGGCTTCCGGACTTCGCACGAAATTCAGAAGATCGAAGAGTTCGATACCGATGCCTTGAAATCGCTGATCGATATGGACGCTTTGAAGGCGTTCCGCGAACGGGCTTTGAATCCGGAACATCCGGTGACCCGCGGGACGGCTCAGAACCCCGACATCTACTTCCAGAGCAGGGAAGCGGCCAATAAATTCTATGACGCCGTGCCGGATATGGTCAATGACTATATGGGCAAGATCAGCCAGATTACCGGGCGCGAATACCATCCGTTCGACTACTACGGCGATCCGGAGGCCACGAATGTGGTCATCGCTATGGGCAGTGTGACGGAGACTATTAAGGAGGTCATCGATATGCTGCGCGCGAAAGGACAGAAGGTGGGCTTGGTGTCGGTGCACCTGTACCGGCCGTTCAGCGCCAAGTATTTCCTGCAGGCGGTGCCGAAGACGGCCAAACGGATTTGCGTCCTCGACCGCACCAAGGAACCGGGGGCCAATGGCGATCCGTTGTATCTGGATGTGCGCGAAGTGTACTACGCGATGCCGGAAAACGAACGGCCGATGATTATCGGTGGTCGGTACGGGCTGTCGTCGAAAGACACCACGCCGGCCCAGATGATCGCCGTGTACGAAAATCTGGCCCAGAACGAACCCAAGAACCAGTTTACGGTCGGGATCGTGGACGACGTGACCTTCAAATCGCTGCCGGTGGGCGAAGAGGTGGCTGCCGGGGACGCTTCCACCTATGAAGCCCGGTTCATCGGGCTGGGTTCCGACGGGACGGTGGGGGCTAATAAGAACTCCATCAAGATTATCGGCGGGGCGACGGACAAATATTGTCAGGCATACTTCTCGTACGACTCCAAGAAGTCGGGGGGGTATACCAGTTCGCACTTGCGGTTCGGCGACCGGCCGATTCGGTCGACTTATTTGGTGACCACGCCGAACTTCGTGGCTTGCCACGTGCCGTCTTATCTGGGCAAGTATGACCTGCTCAAGGGCTTGAAGGACGGCGGGACGTTCCTGCTGAATGCCGTGTGGGATGAGGAGACTACCAAGAAGCACCTGCCGGACGATATGAAAAAATATCTGGCGGAACACCACATCAACTTCTACATCATCAATGCCACCAAGATCGCTGCGGAACTGGGGCTGGGGTCGCGGACGAATACCATCATGCAGTCTGCTTTCTTTAAGGTGTCGGAAGTGATTCCGTACGACCAGGCGGTGGAAGAGATGAAGAAAGCCATCTACAAATCGTACGGAAAGAAGGGCGAGGATGTGGTGAACAAGAACTACGCCGCGGTCGATGCGGGGGGGAAGAATGTGGTGAAGGTCGAAGTGCCGGCGGAATGGGCCTCGATTACCGTTACGGCGAAGGCTGCCGATCCGTCGCGTCCGGAATTTATCGCCAAGATCGTTGACCCGATCAACGCTTTGGCGGGGGACGATCTGCCGGTATCGGCATTTACCGGACGGGAAGACGGGACTTGGGAAGCGGGTACGGCAGCATATGAAAAGCGGGGGATTGCAGCCAATATTCCGGCTTGGAAACCCGAAAACTGTATCCAGTGTAACCAGTGCGCCTATGTTTGTCCTCACGCAGCCATCCGTCCGTTCCTGCTGACGGAAGCCGAAGCGGCTGTGGCGCCGGAAGGGACGCCGTTCGTTCAGGGGAACGGGGCGCTCAAAGAGTATAAATTCAAGATTCAGGTGTCGCCGCTGGATTGTACGGGTTGCGGCAACTGTGCCAACGTATGTCCTGCGCCTAAGGGCAAGGCGCTGGTGATGGAGCCGATGGAAGCGCTGCTGCCGGCGGAAGAACCGCGCTGGGAATACCTGCACGGCAAGGTGGGTTACAAGTCCGCGGTGGTGGACAAGACCCAGAACGTGAAAAACCTGCAGTTCACCCAGCCCCTCTTCGAATTCTCGGGAGCTTGCGCCGGATGTGGCGAAACGCCGTACATCAAGTCGATCACCCAGCTCTTCGGCGAACGGATGATGGTGGCCAATGCGACGGGATGTTCGTCGATCTACGGCGGTTCCGCGCCTTCGACGCCTTATTGTCCGAATCAGGTTTCGGGACACGGGCCGGCATGGGCCAACTCGCTCTTCGAAGACAACGCCGAGTTCGGTCTCGGGATGCACATCGCTGTCGAAAAGATGCGCGACCGGCTGAAACAGATTATGACCGAAGCGATTGCGGGCTGCGATTGCTGCACGGCCGAACTGAAGGCGGCTATGCAGGCGTGGATCGACGGCAAGGACAACGCGGCTGCTTCTATCGAGGCTACCAATAAACTGTTGCCGCTGGTTGAGGCTTGCGGGTGCGACTATTGCAAACAGATCGTGGAACTCAAGCAGTACCTGATCAAGAAATCGCAGTGGATCTTCGGTGGCGACGGTTGGGCGTACGACATCGGATACGGCGGCTTGGATCACGTGCTGGCTTCGGGCGAGGATGTCAATGTGCTGGTGATCGACACCGAAGTTTACTCCAATACCGGTGGTCAGTCTTCGAAAGCGACTCCGGTGGGCGCGGTGGCTAAATTCGCTTCCGCCGGGAAACGGATCCGGAAGAAAGACCTGGGCGCGATGGTGATGACCTACGGCTATGTCTATGTGGCTCAGGTGGCTATGGGGGCTAACCACAGCCAATATTTCCAGGCGCTCAAGGAGGCGGAAGCATTCCCGGGGCCGTCGCTCATTATCGCCTATGCGCCGTGTATCAACCACGGGAACAAGAACGGGATGGGCGTTTCGCAGCTGACTGAGAAACGGGCCGTAGAGTGCGGGTACTGGCACCTGTGGCGTTTCAATCCGCTGTTGGAAAAAGAGGGCAAAAATCCGTTCACCCTCGACTCCAAAGAACCGGATTGGTCTAAATTCCAGGAATTTATCCATCAGGAAGTGCGCTATACCTCGCTTCTGAAAGCTTTCCCGCAGGAAGCACAGGAACTCTTCAACGCATCGGAAGAGAATGCCAAGTGGCGGTATAACAGCTACAAACGCTATGCGGCTATGCACTACGACGCGGCTGCGGAGACGGCGGAAGCTGCTGCGGCTGAAGTGGGAGCGGCTAAGTAATCGAGATTTCTATTTAAGAGAGTTGCATGTTTCGACTCTTTTTGCGGGCCGGTGGAGTGCCTGAAAAAGGTTCGGAAAATGCAGCGGATTTTGACTCAGGCGGGTCTCTTGTCTATGGACAAGAGACCCGCCTGTTTTTTGTGGTTGGGTGTTTGGGTGCAGTGGGCGAGATTCGGAGTGGTTGCCGCCGCGCCGGACGAGCCTTGCGGAGTGCGCGGCGCGCGGGCGAAGAGCGGGGCGAGGGAATTGGGCTGAGGCTACTAATTGTCCAGCGGGTACGCGGGGCTTGTGTTTTGCGGAGCCTGAGGAGTAGCGTAGCTAACTAAAAGTTTTTGGTGCCGCTTTTTACAAAAAGCGGCAGTTCCAGCCGGCGCAAAGCTCGACAGTCGCCCGCACGCCTAAGAGGGCATATTCTGCCGATTGGCGGTGAGCCAATCCGGCAAGAATTGCCGCGGGCGACGCAAATCGCGCGCCGATGTTTTAGGAGGCGATTCAACTGTTTCGGCGATGAGCCGAAAGAGAATGGATCGCCCCGGCGCGCGACCGCTGGAGAAGGAAATCATCCAAACGCGTGAGGGCGCGTTTGGATAAGATTTCCGCCAGCGCGCGGGAAAATGCGGCGGAGTGAAAGCGGAGCCGCAGTGAGGCGGACACGGGGCGGAGAGTGAGCAGTGCGATTCCGAGAGGAATCGCCGGCCTCGGCTTTGGGGTAGAGGCTGCTATTTCGGGGTGCCCGAAGGCACCGGTGAGAGGGGGGACGCGCCGAGGACGAACGGGTGGAGAATTGGGCTGAGCTCTTGCGACCCGCAGGGTCGCCGGGCTTGCGCGCTGGGCCTTTGGCCCACCCGGGGAGCGCGCAGCCCGAAATGGCAAAGGATTGAGCAGAGCTTTTGCGGTTCGCAGAACCGCCGGACTTGTCGCCCAGGCGCGAAGCGCCTCGGGGTGGGCGACAGGACGAATGGGGCGGCGCTGTTGGCTGTGAGTTGGATGAAGTCGGAGCGGGCCAGAGCCTGCGGGGCCCAAACGAGCAACGCGAGTTGCGGGCCTCCCGCCGGGGGAGGCTCTCGGCCCGCGCGCCCCGGCTGGGGCGCAAAATCTTTGGAGTACTTCAGACCCAAGCCCGGGTTCGAAGTTCCCAATCAGTCGAGTCTTCCGTTTATTCCGAGAGGCAACGCAACGGAAAACCGGCGGCACGATTGAGCGAACCTTTGGGATTGAGTATCGTCATGTAAAAATGCAAATATATCCAGTATTCGTCGTTGGCTGAAGCCGACCAGACCGAGCCTTCGTTGCCCACACTGCCATCCAGTTTGCCCGAGGTACGACCGCGGAGGCCCGGGGCGGGTTTTGTCTTTCCGTTTATTCCGAGAGGCAACGCAACTGAAGACCGTGACCGATACGCCCGGCGAGACAAGGGTCGAGGATCTTCGCATGGAAATCTAAACGCATGCCACCGCTACCACTGGCTGTCGAAGACCAGCTGGCACCGAAGTTACCGACTTGTACCGGATTACCATGAGTACTCTCGCGGTAGCCCGGGGCGGGGCAGAATAAGGCTCGAAGACCGATTCAAAGGTTAAAAAGACAAGCTGCAAAAACCGGAAAAATCCTGCATTCCGAAGCAACTGAAAAATAAATGCTTATCTTTGACAGTTAAAACGGTTGGTTTCGTGTGTTTCCGCCCCGGGTGAACCGGAGCTGTCGGGACGAATCCGCCGAGTCATTCAAACCACATATAGATTTTGAAAGCGATGCAGACCAAAAAACGATTCGTGCAACTCCTTTTCGCGACGATCATAGGCCTCGGATCGAGCCATAGCGCTTCGGCGCAGGATTTCTACTGGGGGCCCCGCGTCGGGATGAACGTCAGTTCGATGACCAAGACCAGCTACTCCAAAGCCCGGATCCGGGGAAGTTTCGGGCTGATGGCCGGGTATAAGATCAACGACCTGATCGGCCTGCAGGCCGAAGCCCTCTACTCGCTTCAGGGGAGCAAAGTCGATAATGACCAGAAAGATATTTACTCCTATAACTACGTGAAGATTCCCGTTTTGGCCAAAGTCTATCTGATCGGCGGGCTGAATCTGGAAGCCGGGGTCGCCTTCAACTGGCTGGTCAAGGCGCAGCAGAAATGGAATAGCAACTCGTACGATATAGCCGGCAATGTGATCGAATCCACGACCCATACCCGCGACCTGATGGACGGTTGCAAAACCTTCGACCTGACCATTCCCGTCGGGCTGAATTACCAGTTCCGCCGGTGGTTCGACGTCGGGGTGCGGTACGATATTTCGACCATCCGGGTCGACGAAAACAAGAAGAATCATGCCAAGAGCAGCGTCCTCTCGGTCAATCTCGGCCTGCGGTTCTAAACATCGGGTGATGTTTCGTGGACATCGTTCGTATCCATTTGAAAACCAGTGATCATGAAAACTAGATTTTTGCTTCTCGGCCTCCTCTTGCTGACCTTCGGATGCCGCAACAACGAAAAGGAACGGCTCACCGTCCGCATCGAAGGATTGCAGGAAGACAGCCTGATCTGTGCCTATATGACCCCGGCCACGATTCGCGACCGGCAGCCGATGGTGCAGCGCGTGATCGGCGGACGGAAAAGCGACGACGGGAAGAGCGTCGAATTCAGCGTGACCACGCCGGATGACGAGCAAATTTATCGCTTGATTCTCGCCCCGCGCAGCTATCGCGGCGACGGGCCGCGGCAGACCGTTCAACTGTTTCTGCTGCCCGGCGAGAACGGCGTGCGCGTCGAGGGGAAATACGAAACGGAACATCAGACCATCGACTATACCCTGACCGGCTCGCCGGTGCAGGAAGAGTGGCTCGAACGGCAGAAGGTGATCGAACCGCTCGAAATGCAGCTCGGGATGCTCAGTATGACCGCCTCGTTCGTGCAGCCGGAGAGCGGTGTGGCAGATTCGTTGCAGCGGCAGATGCAGATGCTGGCGGATTCTGTTTCGAACTTCAAGACCGGTTATATCGCAGAGCATCCGGCAGCTCAGCTTTCGGCCTATTACCTGACGACCATCGGCGATCCGTATCTGGTCGACAGCTTGTACCGCGGGCTCGACGAATCGGTGAAAAACGGCCCCTTCAAAGCGTGGCTCGACCTGCAGAACGAAGAGATCGCCAAGGTTTTTGCCGCCGAAGAGGCACGCACGGCGATGGCCGGCGGCGGGATAGCGCCGGACTTCACCTTGCCGGGATTGGACGGGAAGGATTTCACCCTCTCGTCGTTGTTCAATACGGAAGGACGGTACATCGTGCTCGATTTCTGGGGCACCTGGTGCAGCTGGTGCATCAAGGGGATACCGGAGATGAAGAAAACCTATGCCGAGCTGGGGAACGGCCGACAAGCAGAATTCGTCGGCATCGACTGCGGCGACACGGAAGAGGCATGGAAAAAGGGGGTCGAAACGCACGGTCTGCCGTGGATCCAAGTTCGGGCCGAAGGCGACGATATTCCGATGCGGTACGGCATCGAGGCCTTCCCGACCAAGATTATTCTGGCGCCGGACGGCAGCACCGTACGGCGGTTTACGGGCGAAGATCCGGCTTTCTACACCTGTCTCGATTCTCTGGTGCGGGCGGCGCGGTAGGAGTTACACACAATCTCTAAATCAGATTCGATGATGCAGTTTACAGCAGAGATGATCGCCGGATTTCTCGGCGGCACGGTCGAGGGAGACGCTCAGGCGGCGGTCGGTTCGGTCGCCAAGATCGAGGAGGCCAAGGCCGGCGACCTGGTTTTTCTTTCCAATCCGAAATACGAAGAGTTCCTCTACCGGACGGGAGCGACGATTGCGATCGTCAATACCGATCTGGTCGTTCGCGAGGCACTGCCGGAGGGGCTGACCCTCGTGCGGGTCGAGAATGCCTACAAGGCCTTCGCCTCGCTGCTCGACCTCTACGTGGCGAACAAACCGAAGAAGACGGGCATCAGTCCGCTGGCAGCGATTCATCCGACCGCGACGGTGGGCGAGGGGGCTTATGTCGGCGAGTATGCCGTGATCGGCGAGGGTGCGGTGGTGAAGGCGGGGGCGCAGATCTGGCCGCAGGTCTACGTGGGGGACGGCGCCCGGGTCGGCGAACGGACGATACTCTATCCGGGGGTCAAGGTCTATGAGGCTTGCGAGCTCGGCGACGACGTGATCGTGCACGGCGGGACGGTGATCGGCGGCGACGGGTTCGGCTTTGCGCCGACCGAAGACGGATCGTTCCAAAAGATTCCCCAGATCGGCAATGTCGTGATCGAGGATCGCGTGGAGATCGGCTCCAACTGTACGATCGACCGGGCGACGATGGGCTCCACGCGGATCAAGCGGGGGGCGAAGCTCGACAACCTGATCCAGGTGGCCCACAACGTGGTGATCGGCGAGAATACGGTGATGGCGGCGCAGGTCGGGATCGCCGGTTCTACGAAAGTCGGGCGGAATGTGATGATGGGGGGACAGGTGGGGGTTGTCGGACACATTACGATCGCCGACGGCGTGAAAGTCGGGTCGCAGTCCGGGATATCGAACAACGTTCTGACACCGGGGGCAACCCTGTTCGGCTCTCCGGCCTATCCGGGCCTGGAGGGACACCGTATTCAGGCTTCGGTCAAGCAGTTGCCGGAGCTGCGGAAACAGGTGGCCGAGCTGTCGCGCCAGCTCAAGGCGCTGGAAACCCGGCTGAACGATCTCGGGGAGAAGTAGTGTCGGGCGTTTTATGATTACGCGTCGCAGCCGCGCCCAGCGCGAAGAGCAGGCCGTCCGGGCCGACCCCATGGAGGGGAAGACCCTCATCGGGATCGACCCCGGCACCAACGTGCTCGGATACGGCGTGCTGCAGATCCGGAACGGCCAGCCGCAGTGCCGGGTGCTCGGCGTGGTGACCTTGGGGAAGTACGGAGACCGGTATCAGAAACTTAGGCACATTTTCGAACGGGTTTCCGCTCTGGTGCGGGAGTATCGGCCGGACGAGATGGCGCTCGAAGCGCCGTTCTACGGCGAAAACGTGCAGAGCATGCTCAAGCTCGGGCGGGCGCAGGGGGTGGCGATGGTCGCCGCTTTGACCCAGGGGATTCCGGTCTTCGAATACTCGCCGCGGCGTATCAAACAGGCCATTACCGGACAGGGCGGCGCCTCGAAAGAGCAGGTGGCGGCCCTCCTGCAGAAAATTCTCGGCATCGGCACCACGCCGAAAGAGCTCGATGCGACGGACGGGCTGGCGGTGGCCCTGTGTCATTATTACATCCATTCCAGCCCGTTCGGAACCTCGGTCGGCGAGCGTGCTTCGGGCAGGGGGAGCGGTTCGGGAGGCTGGGCCGCCTTTGTGCGGGACAACCCCGACAAACTTCGGTGAAACGTGGAATCAACCATCAAATCCAAACGAAATACGATGAAAAAAATGCTTTTGCTCGGTGCAGCGGCCCTGATGTTTGCCGCATGTGCCAAGAAAGGTTACCAAGTGGTCGCCACCCTCGACGGACTCGAAGAGGGGCAACCCGTCTACCTCTCTGTTTTTCAGGGGAAAACCCCTCTTGTGGTCGACTCGGCCAAGGTAGCGCAGGGGAAGGTCTCGTTTAGCGGCGTCCTCGAACTGCCGTTGCTGGCCCAGATTGCCGTGGGCGACAGCACCGCACGGCCTGCGACGGTCTTCTTCCTCGAAAACAGCCCGATTGCCGTGACCGGATCGCTCGAACAGCCCGACAGTATTCAGGTGGTCGGCTCGGCCGAACAGGATCTGTTCGAAACCTACCAGGCGGCGGTCGACACGGTGAAAAATTACGAAGACTATCTGGCTGTCAACGAATCGTTTGTGAAAGGGAATCCGGCCAGCGTGGCGGCGGCTTATCTGCTGTTCCGGCGGATGGCTCCGGGGCTCGACCCGACGCAAATGCGCGAATACGCAGCCGGATTCGACAGCACGATCCGGGAGTCGGTCTACCTGAAGCTCGTCGGCGAAATGGCCGACAAACTCGAACTCAGCAGCCCGGGCCATCCGTTCCTCGATTTCACCCTGCCCGATACCACCGGGATGCCCATCGCCTTGTCTTCTGTGGCCGGGAAAGGAAATTATGTGCTGCTCGACTTCTGGGCATCGTGGTGCGGGCCGTGCCGCGCGGAGAATCCGCATGTCGTAGCGGCTTACAATCAGTATAAAGACAAAGGGTTTACCGTCTTCGGCGTATCGCTCGACCGACCGGACGGACGCGAAAACTGGATCCAGGCCATCGAAAAAGACGGCCTGACCTGGACGAACGTGAGCGACTTGAAGTTCTGGGAGTGCGTTCCGGCAGGGATGTACGGCGTTCGGTCGATCCCCTCGAACGTGCTGATCGGGCCGGACGGGACGATCGTGGCGCGCAACCTGCGCGGCGAAGCCTTGATGAACAAACTCGCCGAAGTCTACGGCGAGACGGCTGCGGACGGAGAGTAAAGGATGCTGTTTTGTACGGCGCGCCGGGGGAACGAAAAACCTCCCGGCGCGCCGCGTTTTTACAGGTGCCCGGAGCGAATGGCATCTTATTTGATCGTCGAGGCGGAAAAACTCTTAAATTTGTTCTCCGGGAACAAAATAAAATCCGCTTCCGACCGTTTAAAGTAGTCGGGACTACTTTAAAACCCGGACGAAACGACGGAAAACGATAATCTAACCAAACAACCTATATGAGCGAAGCCGTAAACATTCAGGAGCTCAACGCCCGCATCGAAAAACAGAGCGCGTTCGTCGATCTGCTGACTCTGGAGATGGGAAAAGTGATCGTCGGGCAGAAACACCTTGTCGAAAGTCTGTTGATCGGACTCCTCAGCGACGGGCACATCCTGCTCGAAGGGGTGCCGGGATTGGCCAAGACGTTGGCCATCAATACGCTGTCCGATGCTGTCGACGCCAAATTCAGCCGGATTCAGTTCACGCCCGACCTCTTGCCGGCCGACCTGACCGGAACCCTGATTTACAGCCAGAAAAACGAAGAGTTTACCGTGAAACTCGGGCCGATCTTCGCGAACTTCGTCCTCGCCGACGAAATCAACCGTTCGCCGGCCAAGGTGCAGTCGGCTCTGCTCGAAGCCATGCAGGAACATCAGGTGACCATCGGTGACAATACCTATCGGTTGCCGAATCCGTTCCTCGTGATGGCGACCCAGAACCCGCTGGAGCAGGAGGGAACCTATCCGCTGCCCGAAGCGCAGGTGGACCGTTTTATGCTGAAGGTCAAGATCGGTTATCCGAAAAAGGACGAAGAACGGCAGATCATCCGTCAGAACATGCTCGGTGCCGCGTTCCCGAAAGCGGCGCCGGTGGTGACCACCGATGCGATCCTCAAGGCCCGCGAGGTGGTGGCGCAGGTCTATATGGACGAGAAAATCGAACGCTATATCGTCGATATTATTTTCGCCACCCGCGAACCTGCGGAATATGGTCTCGACCGGCTGGCGATGATGATCGGTTACGGTTGTTCGCCCCGTGCCTCGATCGCGCTGGCCAAGGCGGCCAAGGCGTATGCTTTTATCAAGCGTCGCGGGTATGTGATTCCGGAAGACGTTCGGGCCGTGTGTCCGGATGTGATGCGTCACCGTATCGGACTGACGTATGAGGCTGAGGCGGAAAATATTACCTCGGAAGATATTATTACGGAAATTTTGAACACCGTCGAAGTGCCGTAGGCGGCAGGCGGGTTGGGCCGAGGCTGCCGCAGCGCAGCCGATACCTGAGTCTTGTGGAGCCATGGCGCGCGGACAAAGAATGGAGCCGACCCAGCCGCAGAAATGCGGAGCATTTCCCGTCCACGGGACGTGGGGCCCGGCCGGCCCGAGGCCAGTTCCATCCTGTTAGGGTAGAGGCTGTCAATTGGGAGTGCGGCACGCACCGCCCGCCCGCTTAAAGAGGGATTTCGCTCGTTTTGCGGTGAACAAAATCGAGATGAAATTCCAGCGGGCGACGGTTGAATCGCCTAAGGCACGCAAAAAAAAACAGTCCCGCGCGCGGTTGCTGGAGTAGGAAATCATCCAAACGCGTGGTGCGCGTTTGGATAAGATTTCCGCCAGCGCGCGGGAAAACCGGGTAGAGGCTGCTATTTCGGAGTGCCCGGGAGGTACCGCAATTTTCGACGCGTGAGCGGCGTGTTGCGGGCCTCCCGATGGGGAGGCGTCCGGCCCGCGCGGCTCGAAGATCCGCAGGGTTTCGGTCTTGATTTGTCCGCGCGCCTTGGTAAATCTTGTCAAAACGCACAGGTGCATTTTGACGATTTTCCTTTTAAGGCGTGGCGCGCGGGTTTGTTTGAGGGTACTGCGCTCGGGCCGCGCAGGCCCCGCGTGCCCGCGGTGGGCAAATGGCCGTGTTAGCCCAGCTCTTCGCTCCGTTCTCTGTCCGCGCGCCATGGGAAATCTTGTTCAAACACGATTGCGTGTTTGAACGATTTCCCTGTTAAGGCGTGGCGCGCGGTGGTTTGAGGGTACTGCCCTTACGCCGGGCGGGCGGTGCGTGCCGCACTCCCAATTGGCTGGGGCGGCCCAAATCTTCGCACCGTTTATTCCGAGAGGCAACGCAACTGAAGACCGTAGGCGCGGTGACCTGCGTCGCTATGATAGAGAGATGCCACAGTGAAAGTCAAGTACACCCCATTGCTGCCGCTCATCGACGATGAGTAGCAGAACCCGCTGTTGCCGATGTACAGCAGGTCGCCTAACCGCCCATCGTTGCCTGCGTCGCGGAAGCCCGGGGCGGGAAACGCACGTTGAAGCTTTGTTGCAACAAAATAGATCACCGGATTGCACACCATGAAAGAGACCGAAGAAGACATACTCCGGAAAGTCCGCAAAATCGAAATCAAGACCCGCGGCCTCTCCAACGATATTTTCGCCGGGAAATACCACTCCGCCTTCAAAGGGCGCGGGATGGCTTTCAGCGAAGTGCGCGACTACCGCATCGGCGACGACATCCGCGATATCGACTGGAACGTCACCGCCAGAAACCGCGCCCCGTATATCAAAGTCTACGAGGAAGAGCGGGAACTGACCATGATGCTCCTGATCGACGTCAGCGCCTCGCGCATGTTCGGAACCCAGGGACAGCTCAAGAAAAACCTGATGACCGAAATTGCCGCCGTGCTGGCATTTTCGGCAGCGCAGAATAACGACAAGATCGGCTGCATCCTCTTTTCCGACCGCATTGAAAAGTACGTCCCGCCGAAGAAAGGGCGGCAGCACGTTCTGCGGATTATCAGCGATCTGGTCGACTTCGAACCGGAAGGGCGCGGAACCGATATCAACGAAGCCCTGCGTTTTTTCACCAACGTGATGAAAAAACGGTGCACCGTGTTCCTGCTGACCGATTTTATGGACTTCTCCTCAGACAATCAACGCGGAGAGGCCTTGCAGGTCAATTTCGAGGAGGGGCTTAAAATCGCCTCCTCGCGGCACGACCTGGTCGGATTGCGGATTTACGACATCCGGGAGGCCGTTCTGCCCGACGTGGGGATTATCGAAGTGCAGGACGCAGAGGAGGGGAAAAAAGTGTGGGTCGATACCGCCTCCGCCCGAACCCGCGACAGCTATGCCCGATACTGGGACCTCGCCTCGTCCGCCATCGGACAGGCGCTGACCAAATGCCGCGTCGATACCGTCTCCGTGGCGACCGGCGAGGATTATGTGGCCGCCTTGTTGCGCCTCTTTAAAATGCGATAACTCGTAGAGTATGAAACTTTATCGTAGCATTCTTTTTCTGCTTTCGGCAGTTGCGTCCGCCGGAGGAACGGCGTCCTCCGCATGGGCCCAGCCGGCCTCGGCCCGGCAGGCGCCGGAGATACATGCCCGGTTCGTGCCCGATACCATTTTGATCGGCGACCAGTTCAACCTCTACCTCGATATCGACAAAGATGTCGCCCAGGAGATCCAGCTGCCCCGGTTTGAAGACGGGCGGCTCACTCCGCAGATCGAAGTGCTCGGGATCGACCGGATCGATACGGTCGAACAGAGCGGCAGGCGGATTCGGATACGTGTCGCCTATCGGCTGACCGGATTCGACGAGGGGAATTATGAATTGGGCGGATTTCCGGTCGTCTGGTCGGCCACACTCGATGACGCGAAGGCGGGGAGAGGAGACACCGTGTTTGCCCCCGAAGCGATGCGGCTCGTGGTCGAGACCTTCGAAATCGATACCACTCAGCAACAGATATTCGACATCAAACGGCCGCTCAACACCCCTTTCCAGTGGCGCGAAATCAAAGAGTACCTCTTGTGGGGCGGATTGATCGCCGTGGGGCTGGCCGTAGTGATCTATCTGCTCGTCAAATACCTGCGTCGGGGGAGAAAAGGTGCCGACAGATCGGTCGTACCGCCTCATGTGGCGGCAATTCGGGCCTTGGAACGGTTGCACAGCCGCAAACTGTGGCAGAACGGCAAACATAAGGAATACTACTCCCATCTGGCCGACATTGTACGCATCTATATCGAAGGCCGGTACGGGATCGGAGCCATGGAGATGACCTCCGACCAGATTCTGGACGCCGTGCGCGAGGTGAACGACGAACGGCTGTGCGAGAAACTGCGCCAGCTTTTCCGGCTGGCCGACCTCGTGAAGTTCGCCAAACTGGTCCCGTCGCCCGAAGATAACGAACAGACCTATTTCGACGCCTATTTCTATGTCGAAGAGACCAAAGAACTGCCCGCGCCGGGCGAAGCTCCAGCCGCACCGGGAGTGACAGCGACCGAAGCGGTCGACATGCCGGAAGACGACCTGCTCGATCCGGAAACAGAAACAGAAAACAAAGAGTTCGAACGATGAGGAACCAAGGGTGGATAATCGGTATTTTGTCCCTCGCTCCGATCGTGGCCTGGGGCCAGAAAGAGCGGGCGGATATCCGGTGGGGGAATCTCTCCTACTACGAAGGCAAGTACCCCGAGGCTGAGGTGGGCTATCGGCGTGCGCTGGAGAAAAACATCACCTCGTATGAAGCCAACTTCAACCTCGGCGGCGCCCTCTACAAACAGGGGCGGTACGACGACGCGGCGGCGGCTTACGGGCGGCTGGCCGAAGACGGGAACGACCGGCACCGGCAGGCGGCGACCTATTACAACCTCGGGAATACGCTCGTACAGCAGCGCAAACTGGACGAGGCGATCGAAGCCTACAAAAATGCCCTGCGGCTGGCTCCGGAGGACAAAGAGGCGAAGTTCAACCTGGCCTACGCCAAGAAATTGAAGCAGGAACAGGAACAGCAGCAGAACGACCAGAACGATCAAAACAACCAGGATAACCGGAACGACAATCAGGACAATCAGAATAATTCCGACAACCGGAATAACGACGACCGGAACAATCCGGACAAAAACGATCAGTCGGATAAAGACCGGAACAATGATCCGGACGGGAAAAACAATCCCGACAACCGGGACTCGGACGGCAGCAACAAGCCGAACGACGGCCGGCAGCAGCCGGAACGTCAGCCCTCCGCTTCGCGCGAAGAGTCGGAGCGCCTTCTGAAAGCCATTCAGGCCAGCGAAGACAATACCAAAAAGCGGGTCGATGCCGAGAAAGCCGAAGCGGTCGGCGTCCGGGGACGGAAACAGTGGTAGGAGATTCGAGGAGTGATAATTTATTGATAAAACGACAGATACGGAACGCTGTATGTTCGATATAGTAAGATTCGAAAATCCCCGCATCCTGTGGCTGTTGCTCGTGCTGGTGCCGATGGCGGCCTATTACGTCTATCGCACGCTCCAGGGGCGGGCGGCCATTCGGCTCTCCACCGTGCGCGGCGTCGAGAGGCTGAGGCATACCTATCGCTACTGGCTGAGACACACGCCGTTCGTACTGCGGTGCGCGGTGGTGGCCCTCGTGATCTTCGCCATGGCCCGGCCTCAGGCGGCCGAAGATCGCCAGAACATCAATGCCGAAGGGATCGATATCGTCATGGCGCTCGACATCTCGGGATCGATGCTGGCCCGCGACTTCCAGCCCGACCGGCTCTCGGCAGCCAAAGATATCGGGTCGAAATTTATTCTCGGACGGCCTACGGATCGGATCGGACTGGTCGTGTTTGCCGGCGAAGCGTTCACTCAGTCGCCGATCACGACCGACCACGTCTCGCTGGTGAACCTCATGAACCAGATCCAGATCGGAATGATTGCCGACGGGACGGCCATCGGGAACGGGCTGGCGACGGCGGTCAACCGCCTGAAAGAGAGCGATTCGCCGAGCAAGGTGATCATCCTGCTGACGGACGGGGTGAACAACAGTGGTCAGATCGACCCGATGACGGCGGCGCAGATCGCGGCGGACTACGGCATCCGGATCTATGCCGTAGGGATCGGCAGCGAAGGAGTGGCGCCGACACCGACATTGAACGAATGGGGCGGGATATCGTTCGTACAGGCCAAGGTCGAGATCGACGAGGAGATCCTGCGGCAGATCGCCGAACAGACGGGAGGACGTTATTTCCGGGCGACGGATAATACCAAACTGGCTGAGATTTATGCCGAAATCGACCGGTTGGAAAAAACGCAGGTCGAGGTCGAAAATTTCGTCAAGTACAGCGAGGTATACCACGGATGGCTTCTCCTGGCGATCGCCTTGCTGGTGATCGAACTCCTCTGCCGCTACCTCTTCCTCCGCCAGATACCGTAACTTTTAACCGTTCTTTTATCCGTGTCTACCCGGCTGGAACTGCCGCTTTTTGTAAAAAGCGGCACCAAAAACTTTTAGATAGCTACGCTACTCCTTAGGCTCCGCAATCCTCAGTCTTCGAGAGTCTTTTGGGTCGGGGTTGTAGCGCGCCAAAGGTTATGATTGCATTAAGCGCGCTACAACTCCCGGCCCAAAGAAAGTCCGAGGGTTGGGCCGCCGGTAGCTTTAGGATGCGTCAGCATCCTCTAAAGTTTCTTTGGTTCTTTCTGTTCACAGAAAGAACAGTACCCTCCCGGGCAAATACAGATAAAGGAAAGGATTATAAATTTAGGATATGTTCAGATTTGCACAGCCCGAATATTTGTGGCTATTGATATTGGTGCCAGTCGTTATCGCCGTATATGAGTGGTATCGTCGAGCCCGGAACCGGCGGCTGGCCCGTTTCGGCGATCCCGAGACCATTCGGCAGCTGATGCCCGAAGCATCGCCCAAGCGCGTGAGGAACAAATTTATCCTTAGCGCCGTGGCACTGCTTCTGATGGTTTTGGCACTGGGACAGCCCCAGTTCGGCGCCAAACTGCACGAAGTGACCCGGAAAGGTGTCGAAATCATGCTTGCCGTCGATGTTTCGAACAGTATGCTGGCCGAAGACTTCGCCCCCAGCCGGCTGGAGCGCACCAAGAACGCCGTGAACCGGCTGATCGAACAGCTCGACAAAGATCGCGTCGGGATGGTCGTGTTTGCCGGCGACGCCTATATTCAGCTGCCCATTACCTCCGATTATATTTCCGCCAAGAGTTTCGTGAACGGTCTGAATCCGAATATGGTGCCCGTTCAGGGTACCTCCGTGGCCCGCGCCCTGGAAGTCGCGACCCGGTCGTTTTCCGACCAGAGCCGTCAGAGCCGCGCCATCATTCTGATCACCGACGGCGAGAGCCACGACGACGATCCGATTGCCGCCGCTCAGATGGCCAAGGAACAGGGCGTGGTGGTCTACACCGTCGGGATCGGGACACCCGAGGGAGCGCCGATCACCATCGGCGGCGAGACCATTAAGGACGAAAACGGACAGATGGTCGTCTCGAAACTCGACGAGCAGACCCTGCAGCAGATTGCCGTACTGACCGGCGGCAGCTATGTCCGTGCGACCGACATGCAGATCGGTCTCGACGAGATTCTCAAACAGATCGACCGGATGGAGAAAAAGGAGTTCTCCTCCATGGCCTTTTCCGAGTACAACGACCAGTTCCACTACCTGTTGGCCTGTGCGCTGGTGCTCCTGCTCCTCGAATTTGCGATGATCGACCGGAAAAACCGATGGTTGTCCCGGATTTCGATCTTCAAATCCTGAGACCGCATCGAGAAAACGACGACGACCGGTCGGAAGTCGATGCAAAAACGTAATTTTGTGCAGACCGTTATGAATAGAATCAAACCCGATACCCGTGTGCGCCGGTTGCGGCGGTTTCGCACGACCGTGCTGGCCGTCTGGATGGCCGGCCTCTGCCTGTGGAGCGTCTCGGCCCAGGAGGTGGAGTTCGAGATACAAGCCCCGCTGACCGTCGCGAACGGCCAGCAGTTCCAGATCGAATACTCCGCTTCGACCACCGGCGACCTGAACGGCGCGCAGTTCGCGCCGCCGACCATGCCCGATGGAATCGAAATTCTCTCCGGGCCGGTGCGGGCGACCGGAGTTTTTATGAGCAACATGGGCGGCGTGTCGGAGAGCCGGCAGACCCATACCTACACCTATTGGGTGCGGGCTACGCGGGCCGGGAAGATCACCCTGCCTGCCGCTACGCTGACCGTCGGGAATAAACGGTATACCGCGAAATCCACCGTGATCGAAAGCCTCGACAACGGTGCGTCCGGAGGCGGGAAACCTTCGGGCAGCGGCGGTGCGGCAGGAGAAACCACCTCTTCCGCCCCGAAGACGACCGTTGCGGCCGATGACGTGCTGCTGCGGATGGAGGTCAGCAAGAACGACGTCTATAAGGGAGAGGCGCTGGTGGCTACCCTGCGGATTTATACTCAGGTCGAAATCGCCGGACTCCAGCAGATCAAATATCCGGCCCTCAATGGATTCTGGGCCCAGGAGATGGACGTCAGCGCGCAGGGCGGAGAGCGGGTGACGGTCGGAGGCAAAGTCTATCTGTCGCAGGTGCTTCGCCGCTGGCTGCTTTATCCGCAGCGCACCGGCACGATCGAGATCGAACAGACCCAGCTGACGGCAGTGGCCCGGCTCGTGACCCAGATGCCTTCGACCGGTTCGCCTTACGACCTCTTTTTCGGCGGCGCGGCGCAAGTCAAGGAGGTGCCGACGCGGCTCTCCACGCCCGTCGTGCGGATCCGGGTCAAAGAGTTGCCCCAGCCCCAGCCGTCCGACTTCAACGGAGCGGTGGGACAGTTCCAGCTGACCGGCGTCATCTCCGGCGACCGCTTTCCGGCCCACAGTGCCGGTTCGATCTCGCTGCGGCTGAACGGGACGGGGAACTTCCCGCTGATCGAAGCGCCGCGGATCGAGCTTCCGGTGGCCTTCGAACAGTTCGACACGAAGATGACCGAACGGCTGGTCAATACCCCGCGCGGGACGACGGGCGAGCGGACATACGAGTATCCGTTTATCGCGCGTGCCGAAGGGACGTATGAGATACCGGCCGTGGGATTCTCCTATTTCGATCCGGTGGCCGGACGGTATGACCGGCTGACCACCGATGCGTTTCATGTCGAGATCGTCCGCGGCGAGGGAGGCTCGGGCTCCGGACTCGGAATGGTCTCCGGCGTGACGAAAGAGGACTTGAAACTCCTCGGCTCCGACATCCGGTTCATCCGGATGGGCGATCCGCACCTCGTGCGACAGGGGCGCGCTTTCCTGTGGTCGTGGGGCTGGTTCCTCGCCGCGATAGCGTTGGCTTTGTTGTTTGCCGGACTGCTGTTCTACCTGCAGCGCCGGATTCGCGAACGCGCCGATATCGTACGGGTGAAGACCCGGAAAGCCGACAAAGTGGCTCTGCGGCGGCTGAAACGGGCCAAGGCTTATCTCGCCGCGGGGAAAGAGAGTCCGTTTTTCGAGGAGATGCTGCGCGCCTTGTGGGGATATATGAGCGATAAGCTGGCCATTTCGGTAGCCGATCTGACTAAAGACCGCGTCCGGCACGTGCTGGTTGTCGAGCGCGGGATTTCGGACGAAGAGGCCCGCGAGTTCCTGAATCTGATTTCGGAATGCGAATTCGCGCAGTATGCTCCGGCGGGCGGGGTGCAGATGGACAAGGCTTATCAGGCCGCTCTCGACTGGATCGGGCGGTTCGAATCCAAAATATGATCCGTATGAAGACGATAAATAGATTCCGTGTTTCTTTTTGGTGCGGGGCGGTCTTGTGGCTGAGTCTCGGGGCCGTCAGTACGGTCGTGGCGGCGGGACAGGAGATTGCGGAGGATACCTCGTTCCTGTCGACAGCCGTGGCGTCAGATACCGCTGTTTTAAAGGGGGAAGAAGGGGAACCTGCACCGTCCGACTCGCTGTGGGCCCGGGCCAATGCCGCTTACAGCAACGGCAGCTACCGGCAGGCGGTGGAACTTTACGAAACGCTGCTGGGGCGGGGCGTGCATAGCGTCAAACTCTATTACAATCTCGGCAACAGCTGGTTCAAACAGGGGCGGATGGGCAAGGCGATTCTGAACTACAATCGTGCGCTGCTGCTCGATCCGACCGACGAGGATACGGAGTACAACCTGGCCTTGGCTCATGCCCGCATCGTGGACAAAATCGATACCGTTCCCGAGTTTTTTCTCAAAAGCTGGCTGCGGCAGTTGGGGCTGATGCTCGGGTCGAACACCTGGGCGGTGCTCAGCCTGGTTTTTCTGGGGCTAACGTTTGCAGCCGTAATCCTTTGGCTGCTGGCGGGCACGCTGCGGGGGCGGAAGTTCGGCTTTTACGGGGCGGTGACGGCGTTGATTCTCTGCTTCCTGTCGTTGTTCTATGCCAACTTTCAACGCAATCGGCTGTTGCATAACCGCGAAGCGGTGGTGATGAATCTCGTTGCACCGGTCAAGAGTTCGCCGGGGGCGGGCGGTAAGGATCTTTTTGTGCTGCACGAGGGGACGAAGGTGCGGATGCAGGAGACGCTGGACGGTTGGACGGAGATCGTTCTGTCGGATGGAAATAAGGGGTGGATCGCTTCGGACGCTATCGAGGCGGTCGATCCGGCGGCCGGCGCTCATCGGTCGCAAGCGGATGAGGAGTAGTGCGCGGTGTCCAAATTACTCGAAAACGTCGTCGGAGAGCTCTCCAAATTGCCGGGCGTGGGTCGTCGTACGGCTCTGCGTCTGGCTTTGCATCTGTTGAAGCAGGAGGTGGCCGATGTCGATCTTTTTGCGGGGGCCATCTATCAGTTCCGTCGCGACATCTGCTGGTGCCGCCAGTGCCGGAACCTCTCCGACGAGGAGCTTTGTCCGATCTGCACCGATCCGAAGCGCGACCGGACGACCATCTGTGTCGTGGAGCAGGTCGGCGATCTGATTTCGATCGAAAATACGCGGCAGTATAACGGTTTGTATCATGTTCTGGGGGGGGTGATCTCTCCGATTCAGGGGATTTCGCCGTCGGATCTGCATGTCGATCTTCTGCTCGATAACGTAACGCGGTTGGGGGTGAAAGAGGTGATTCTCGCCCTCGGGACGACGATCGAGGGCGAAACGACGTCGTATTATCTGACCAAGAAGTTACAGCCTTTGGGCGTGACGGTTTCCGTCATTTCGCGCGGTATCGGTTTCGGCGACGAGCTCGAATATGCCGACGAACTGACCATCACCCATGCTTTGAAAAATCGGCAGGCATTGTCCAAATAGTTGCCGGTTCGGTGACGTCAGAATCGTTTTCATAGAGTTTGGGGTTATGACTGCCGCCGCGAAACGTTGAGTTTTGCCCTGAGACGTGCGGATAGAGAACGGGGTAAAGCAAACCGGTAAGCGATACGCGCAGTATCGCTCCGTCCCGCCGAGGTCACTCGGCCGCCGCCCGCGCAGGGCAGTCCCGTCCAGTTGGGGTAGAGGCTGCCATTTCGGAGTGCCCGAAGGCACCGCGCGCCGACGCCTTAGGAGGCGATTCAACTGTTTCGGTTTATCGCCGAAACAGTTGAATCGCCTGGCGCGCGAAACGCGGCGGAGCGACAGCGGAGCCGCAGTGAGGCGGACACGGGGCTGAGAGCGAGTAGCGCGATTCGCAGAATCGCCGGGCTTGCGCGCCGAGCTTTCGGCCCACCCGGGGAGCGCGCAGCCCGAAACGGCAAAGAATTGAGCAGAACTCTTGCGACCCATTGGGTCGCCGGCCCTGTCGCCCAGCGGCTTTGCCGCTCGGGGGGATGGGCGACAGGCCGAATAGATCGGAGAATTGGGCGGCACCTGCTGTGCGGGCCGGAGCCAGCGTGGGCCCAACGAGCTCCGTCGAGTTGCAGGCCTACGCCTGGGGTGGCTCCGGCCCGCGCGCCCCTGACGGGGCGCAAAATCTTTGAAGTACTTCAAGTCCAAGCCCGGGTTCGAAGTTCTCAATCAAGCGAGTCTTCTGTTTATTCCGAGAGGCAACGCAACTGAAGACCGTAGGCCCGGCGTGTCGCGTCGCTGGGATTAAGGCTTGTCATGTTGAAACACAAGAACATCCCGTTATTGCCGAGCTCCGATGACGAATAGCTAAAACCATAATTACCGATGTAGAACAGTGCGCCCGAGTTGTGAAGACGGTCACCCGGGGCGGGGTTTATCTCTAAAAAACGAGAATGGGCTTGCATCTTTCGGTAAAAGATACAAGCCCATTCTCGTTGAAAAAAGAGGCGTGAGAGAGGACTATTCCTCCTTCATGTTGTGGTACACCCGCTGCACATCCTCGTCCTCCTCGAACTTTTCGAGCAGCTTCTCGATCGACTCCCGCTGTTCTGCCGTCACCTCTTTCTGATCCGTCGGAATCCGTTCGAATTCCCCGCTCAGGATTTCGTACCCCTTCTCTTCCAAATAGTTCTGAATCTTGCTGAACGCATCGTACGCCCCGTACATCACGATCTCCTGCACCCCCTCCTCGTTCTCTTCCGCGAAAACTTCGTCCACCCCGTAGTCGATCATCTCCAACTCGAACTCGTCCATATCCAACTCCTGCGGTGCCTTGATCTTGAACACCGACTTGCGCTCGAACATGAAATCCAGACTCCCCGTCGTCCCTAACGAACCGCCCGCCTTGTTGAAGTAGCTCCGCACGTTGGCTACCGTCCGCGTGTTGTTGTTCGTCGCCGCTTCCACCACGATCGCGATGCCGAAAGGCCCGTATCCGTCATATTGGATCTCTTTGTAGTCCGTGTCCGTATCTTTCGAAATCGCCCGTTTGATAGCCCGTTCGATGTTGTCTTTCGGCATGTTTTCCGACTTCGCCGTCTGGATCAGCATCCTCAGCCGCGGATTCGATCCCGGATCCGGCCCGCCGGCCTTCACGGCGATGACGATCTCCTTGCCCAGCCGGGTGAATGTCTTGGCCATATTGCCCCAGCGTTTGAGTTTGCGCGCCTTGCGGAATTCAAAAGCTCTTCCCATAATATCGAATTTCGGTGATACTGTGTGTTTTTCGTGCCGCAAATATAGGGGATTTCCGGCGAAAAAGAAAGCGGGACTTTCGTTCCGAAATGCTACCTTTGAGGAACGGATCCCGTTCGGGAGCAGCGGCGAGGGTTTGATCGAAACGATGAATTTATGACCGAGAATCAAAAACGAGGCCTGTTGGCACTGGTGTGGGGTCATCGCCTCTTCCGCGACGACCAGTTGACGCTCTCCGCAGCGGACGGAGAACCGATGGTCGAACATCCCGGGTATGCGCCCGAACCGGCCGCCGAGGCCGATACCCCGCTGCCCGATTTCGTACAGGCCGCCGTTCGGGTCGGCCCGACGACGTTGTACGGGGCGGTGCGGGTGGATAGCCGTGCTTCGCAGTGGCGCGACGAGGGCCGGATGACCGATCCGGCCTTCGACGGCGTGGCTTTCCACGTGGTGGGCGATCGCGACCGTATCCTGGTGCGGGGCGGTCGGGAGGTGACGACCCTTGTGCTGCAACCGTCGGAGGAGCTGAACGGGTGGTACGCCGATTCGCTCGAAACGGCCGCAGCGGGTGGGGGAGGAGTGTGTGCCGAGTTTTTCGGCCGTCTGGCCGGGGTGGAACAGGGACAGATCGTGTCGCGGCTGCTGGCGGATCGGTTGCGGCGCAAGACGGCCGAGATCGAACGGCTGCGGACAGCCGTGGGAGGCGATTGGGACGAGACGGCATATGTCTGTTACCTGCGTTCGCTGGGGATGGGCGATCAGAAACGCTCGTACGAGGCTTTGGCGCGATCGATTCCCCTGCGTTGTTTCGTCCGCTGCGGAGGAGACGTGCGGCAGGCCGAGGCGTTGCTGTTGGGACAGTCGGGCTATCTGAACGGGGTGTTCGAGGCCGATCCGGCTGTCCGGCAGTGGCAGGATATTTATCTGTCGCTCAAAAAGGAGTACGGGCTCCGGCGCCCGGTCGTGTCGTGGGCCGGAGCGGGAGTCCGGCCGGTGTCGCTGCCGTCGACGATGCTGCTGCGTGCGGCGGCGCTGCTGGCGCGGGAGACACAGCTCTCGGAACGGGTGCGGGAGGCGGCGCAGCAGGGGATGCCGGCATTGCGCGAACTTTTCGGAGAGGCTCGGGCGGGGATGAGCGCTCAGAAGGTGGACTTGCGGATCATCAACTTTGTGATTCCGCTTCTGACGGCTCTGGGGCGTGCGAACCGCGATACGGGATTGCAGGAGCGGGCGCTGGCGCTTTACGACGAGGTGGCGCCGGAGTCGAACCGCTATACCCGGGCCTGGTCTTCGGTGTTTACGCCGCGGAGTGCGTCGGATTCGCAGGCCCTGATCCAGTTGAGCACGGAATATTGTGCCCGGAGCCGCTGTGCGGAGTGTCCGGTCGGAGTTCTGCGGGCGGTTCGCCTGTGGCGCGGGCTGAACGGGAGTGGGCGTTAAGTGAGAGGGTGATAGTTGTGTCGAGGAGTGTTCGGATCATTCCGGCCTTTTGCGCACCGCGTGCGCCTCTTCCGTTTATTCCGAGAGGCAACGCAACTGAAAACCGCAGGCGCGAGGATTCGCACTGCTGAGCTTGAGCACCGTCGTGTGGAATGCCAAACTCATGGCACAGGTGTCGTTAAACGCAGCCGACCAACTGTACCCGTAGTTGCCGACAACCATCAGTGCTCCATTATGTTGGTTGTGTCCTGCGTCGCGGAAGCCCGGGGCGGAGGAAATATGCGACCGCAATTTTTTCTCGAGATAAAATCGGTCTGATAATTTATGTTATCAGGCCGATTTTGTGTGGTGTGAGGCTTGGTTTAACTCCCGGTTTAATTTTGGGTGTCAAAAGCCACGAAAACCAGTTTTTTTAGCACAAAAAAGCGTCTACATTTTTATGTGAACGTCTGATTTTGAAGTTATTCAATTGGAATTGTCTATGTTTACATAGTTGCATGGTTATGTAAAGTATGCTGATTACTTAACTATTTCTAAGAATTTAATGTCAGTCGAATTAATGTCAAGTTGGCAATTCGGATTTGTAATTATGGGTATATTCTCAATCTGTAAGCCCCTGTCAAATGATGGTGGTACACAAACAACATGGTAGGTGTCACTCGTATCGTTTTTAATATCAGTCCTATCACATGATATAAATCCTTTTCTATCGAAGTTGATAAAGGATTCGACATAGGTGTCATATAATTGAGGATCATCATTAAGTTGCGGAGATAATAGTTGTCTAATGAAGTCTTGATTGATGCGTATATCCTCTGCTGAAAAAATATATGGCGAATTATAGACCTGATATTGAATTTGTCTAAGTTTTTCTCTGTCATTAATAATTGCAGGAAGTCTTCCTCCGGCTGACGCAACATGAATATATTGGTTGTTAATTTTGAAAAACCAATCTATGTCTTTTGAGAGAAGATATGATTCAGGGTATTGTGCCATAACTATTATATATTGGGGAATATGTATTTGCAATTGCTACAAGCGTCTATAACTTGTCCTGTTCTTGGTCTAATTGTAGGTGAAAAATATAGATTGGATAAGCAGAGTTCGTGATATTGATTCATATAATTGTTAGCTGAGTGTTGTTCAGCGCAGTTGCCTAAAATATTATCACAATATTTTGTAGGATGTCCTATCGACCCGATAGATGATAATTTACGTTCTAATGGTGTAGCCCACCGTGTACCCTCGGGTCGATGAGAATAGCCTTTCGCAAAACCTTTCCTCTTTCTCTTCTTCTTATTAAGTCCGTAACATATAGATATGCATGCTGGATAATCCCAAAATTTCGAGTACTTATGTTTATTCTTACTAATAACAGACATCCTTTGTCGGTTAATTTCTTGAGCATAAGCCTTAATTTCCTTGCGATACATTTTGGTCTAAAATACTAAGCGTATAAAATGTTAAAGAATCCAGTTTCGATTCATTCTGGTTAGTTGAGTACCGTTTAGTTGAGTTCAGAATGCTGCTATTATAGGTAACTCTGCCGATTTGGATTGAATGAAAAATCGCTAATAATCTACAGGTTAGATTATTAGCGATTTTGTGAGTGGTGCCACCTGAGACTGCATATGATAGCCCAAGGCTATAACCATATCAAGGTTGTAGTGAGCAACATCTCGTGATTGTGTTTTCCCTTCTATTGCTCCATGCTGAGTGGTTATTCGGAAATTCCGAACAACCACATTCCTATTAAGTTCTCCATCTTCAAAGATATGCTTAATATGCTCGCTTACATTTGATTTACTTGTTTGGTATATTTCTACCAACTGATTTTGTGTCAGCCATAAGTCTTCATCAGCAAAGCGCACGGATACGCGAGTTATCTCGTCATTATCCTGATAGAGTATTATTTTGGTTTCTTCTGTCATCTTATGTGGAAGTGATTGATTTCTTGAAGCAAAGGTAGTGAATTTTATCGATTTATTGATGATAAGTCACTGCATTCTTCTGTAAATATGCTATTTGTGCGATGAATAGTGCTTCGTAACGACATGTTTTTTTGAGAAAAGCTATTTAGACCCCCGATTTTTTCCGTAACTTTGCATTAATTTCTGCGATGTTTTACCTCATCAAAAAAATAATTATAATCACAGATGCACAGAATTAAATGGGACATAGAAACTGGAGGTGTGCTCCTGACTTCCGAGACGACTGATGTCTTGGGCGTGTCTCCACGTCCTGTTTGGTTTGAAGAACTTGATTTGATTGGACTTGACAAGTCCGGCTGGAAATATCCACGTTGCAAAGAACCCATTATGTGGGCTGTCAATAAGCAATACTGGTATAAAGGCCAGATGCTGTTTGAAGTTAAGGGTGCCAATATCTACGAGGCCCCCACTGTTGTTTGGGCCTCTAATGTTAAACCGATGGAGTTGCAGCCTGTTGATGTAGAAGAAATGCTCCGTCGTAATTCCGATCCGATGTTTCTCATCGAAAGTGAGGCCATCGCATTCATTCGTGACACTTACGTCGCTTATGCCGGTGTCAACAAGGCTCACGATGCTATCAAGGCTAACCAAGGCATCGACTTTGAAGCTTTGGCTGCTAAGGTAGAAAAGAAGACTAAGCAGAAAATGGCCGTAGTCAAAGAAGACTGCGACAGTTTCGATGTCGTTCCCCTTGACGTTGCTAAGGAAGAAGGCAAGCGTGTTCTGCTTTTAACGCGCATCGACCGTTTTATTGCCTCTTTCTCTGGCGGCAAAGACTCGCAGGTTGTGCTCGACCTTGTAACCCGCGCCATTCCACCCACAGAGTTCGAGGTTATATACTCCGATACCGGTTATGAACTCCCACCGTCGCTTGACCTCTACGAAGATGTCAAGCGATTTTATAACGAGCGTTTTCCGGCTCTAAAATTCTCTACCACACACAATCACGAATCTGTCCTCAACTACTGGGACAAAATAGGCACTCCCAGCGACACACATCGTTGGTGTTGTTCCGTGATGAAGACAGCCCCCCTTTACCGTTCCCTCAAAGTCGAGGGCAACAAACAGGCTCGTGTGCTTGCTTTTGAAGGAGTGCGCATGGAAGAATCTGTACGCCGAAGCAGTTATAATCGTATAGGTAAAGGGGTTAAGCACTCTTTTGTCATCAATGCTCGTCCTATTTTTGATTGGAACACTACTGAAGTATTTATGTATTTATTGCTTCACAATTTACCTATCAATGAAGCGTATCGAATTGGTAAGCCTCGCGTAGGATGTATTTTCTGTCCTTTTGGATCTCCGTGGGATGATATGATTGTAAACAAAGTTTATCCTATTGCGTTAAAGCCGTTCCTATCTAAAATAGAAGCCATAGTTCGAGAACGAAAAATTCCAAATGCACTTGAATATATTTCAGAACGCTATTGGAAACTTAGGTCAAGCGGAACAAACATTGGTAATAAAACTTTGGTTCAAATAAAGTCTTCCAATCACGAGTTTATTTGCGAAACCACCAACGGGAAAAAGGATATATTAGTTTGGCTCCCTACAATTGGAGACATCAAGATTAAACAAACTGAAACCAAGGCAGAAGGATACTTCACCTTTGGTAAAGAGACTTTCAAATTCCAGATTGAGCGCAAAGGAAATAAGAATGTTTTCAAGGTTCAAGATGGGAATAACATAAAGCTACGGTATATGCTCCGCAGGATAACTCATAAAGCAGCATACTGCATTAATTGCGAAGCTTGTGAGATAGAGTGTCCAACAGGTGCATTATCCGTTTACCCTAAAATTAGTATTGACACGACGAAGTGCATCCACTGTTTGAAATGCGTAGATTTTCATCAGCATGGATGTATTGTAGCAGACTCCTTAGTTACAACAATGGGAAATCTAAATAACAACTCTAAAATCTCATCTTATGGGACTTTTGGTATTCAGGAAACCTGGGTTGACGAGTTTTTATGTGACCCCGACTCCTTTTGGAATGACAATTCTCTCGGTGTAAAGCAAGTTCCGAGTTTTAAGGCTTGGTTAAAAGACGCTGAACTTATAGACGTCAAGAATAAGTTGACGCCTTTAGGAGAGTTTTGCAGTGAGAAATACACCGACTTCCGCGATTTAGTTTGGGAAATCATATACATCAACCTATGTTACAACAATGCGTTAATGAATTGGTTTGAGAATGAAATCGAAGTCGACAAAGCGATTTCTCGTGAAGAACTTGAATGCAAAATCCAAGAATACTATAATGGAGCATTTGCAAAAAGTTCAATTTCCTATGCTCTACAAGCTCTTCTGCAAGTTTTCAAATATTCTCCAATAGGAACTGATTTTCAAATTTTTGAATCCGAAAACGGCAAAAGTAAAGTATTCAAAAGGAATATATATGATGGCGTTTCTTTGGAGGGAATAGTTTATTCGCTATACAAATATGGTGAGAAGAAAGAAACCACCATGTTCCGTCTATCGGATTTGTATAATCCCAATGAACCACAGGGAACTTACAAAGAGTTTGGTATATCAAAGAACGAGCTTTCTAAGAACCTACGCGCGCTCTCGGTCTCAACAAATCGAGTTCTTACTGCGGAACTTAACATGGGACTTGACCACATTACATTGGTGGAAAACTTAAGTCCATTACAGGCATTACAGGAAGTAACTGAATAAGAGCTATCTTACCTCTATCTACTACCAATCAACTTCAAAATCTCCATGGCAGCGACAAAATACTCAGACATCATACAAATCCGCCCCGGTAAAGGCGCTTATGATATAGAGCAAGAAAAGGAACGAGATTGGGAAACCTTTATCCCCAATCAGCAATTCAACGATGTATTCAAAACTATTATCAATGCGGTAAGAGGCACCAACATTGACACCCACAAGTCTTTTTGGATTAACGGTACTTACGGCACCGGCAAAAGCCATGCCGCATCCGTTATTTCGCACTTACTGGGAGACCCTGTTGAATCGATTACCGATTGGGTCAACTACGAATACAAAGAGGCAAAATTCGATTTTTGGCGCAACGGTATCTATAACATTCGTCAAACAAAACGTCTTTTGCCTATAAGACTTAATTCGCTCTGTAACCTCACGCATGTCTCTGAATTGGCACCGCTGCTCCAGACACGAGTCGTTGAAGCACTTAACAACGAAGATATTGAACTGGAAGTAGATACGGACTATGATTGCCTGATTACCCATATTAAGGAGAACGAAATAATTTGGAATGACCTCATCGCCCGAAACGATGAACTCGCATCGACAGTTTCCGACCGAACAATGCTCATTCAGAAGCTTGCTATCAAAGATTCGGGTACGTTGAAGAAGTGCCGTGAAGCTTTGCGCGAAGCCAATATAATGATTATTATTGACCAAGCAAGTATTGAAAATTGGCTCGCAGACGTTCAGAAGAAACTCCGCGAAACCAATTCAGGCTTCACTGGTCTTCTAATAATGTGGGATGAGTTTACCGATGTCATGAACGACACTGTTGGCATCTCCATCCTAAAAGCATTGCAGGGAATAGCTCAGAGGTTTGCTGATACTGAAAACGACACTTTCATTTTCCTTATCTCGCACCCCTCAGCCTTTGATAAACTTGGAGCGGAGACGACCAGGCAGACAGATGGCCGCTACCATCGCATGAAGTATAACATGGAACCAGTGTCGGCATTTACCATTATGTCGCGCAAGTTTGAGGTTCAGGATGAGATGTTGCATAACGCTCACCGCGAAACATTCTTCGCTCAGCACCCCGACCTTATAACTCGTTATACAGCCAAGAGTAATGACCACGAAGCTACAAGGAAAGACCTTCTGAATCTGTTCCCATTGCATCCAGGAACTGCCAATCTCGCTACATACTACGCAACTACCGTAGGTTCTTCAAGCCGTTCTGTATTTGAATTCCTTGGAGATAATCAAGCAATACGAGACTTTTTCGATGACGAAATCGCCTATGCCAACCGAGATACTATCACAGCGGACTATCTTTGGGATCACGTTCTTTCGGCTCTTCAGGAAGACCCGCTAAATTATGGTGTTGTACTTGAACGTTTTCACACCTTCCAACACCGCGCAGAACATGCTGGAGATGCGGCCTTCGCAGTATTCAAGTCTCTGCTTTTGCTCAACGCTTTCAACAACATCGCGTCTAATAAAAACGAGAGTCCCGACCCTAATGTCGTCCCATCGGAAGAAAATCTGCGGGCACTCTTTGAAGGAACTAAATATGAACTTGCGCTTGATACAGCACTTGAATGGGTCAATGATGGTGTTATCCAGCGTTCTCCAGATGGACTTTACTCCGTTCAGTTCGCAGCTCTCCCAAGCCACGAAGTCGAGGAGCTTAAAGAAAAGCTGACTAACGGCGATTATCAATATACTTCAGCGATTCTTAATCTCGGAACAACGGCAGAAGATGCCATCTGCAAAGCAACCAAAATGACTATCCGTCCTGTCTCGTTTAACTTCTTCTCCAAAGATACAAACGAGTCAGTAGTCAAGAACCGTATCAAGACAAAGAAGCGCGAAATAAAGAAAAGCGACCTCTATCTTGCCCTTCTCTTAGCTCGTGACAATAGTGAATTGGCGGAGCTTCGTACATACACCGAGAAATGGAACGCCGACATCGAGCAGGACAAAGAACTGTGCGACATTGTATATATTGTATTCGATACAGTCCTTGGAACTAACAACTACCGACGGTTCATAGAATATATGGCCAGCGCAGGAGCTGCAAGTAAGCACAATTTCATGGACCAGGCTGACAAACATCGCAAGGATGCTTTTGGCACAATTAAGACCTGGATTGATGAAGCCTTGCGTGGTAATGTCACCATTTATTTCAATGGAACGGAAATTCCGGCTTCTGCAAAGCATATAGCTTCTACCCTTAACGATGAAGTTGCGCCGAAGATATTCACCGCTGGCCCTGATGCTGTAGACTTTCTGCGCAAGAAATCACCTGCGACCTTCTGGAAACCTCAGGTCTCCAAGGAAATGATTCGCAGTTTCATCTTCGGCACTAACAAGCAAGAGATTCTTAACCTTAACGCTGTAATGCGCCCCGTTCAGTATCTCCTACAGGATGCAGTGGAGGACAATCTTGAATGGAAACCAGGGTCTGAGAATCATCCGCTCAGAAAGGTCTATGATTTTATAAACAGTACTATCAAGAATTTCATCAGTCACGGAAAGACCTCAGAACTATTTGACTTTACTGTGCGTTTCGATGCATTGACGCAGCCTCCTTATGGACTGTCGCCCAACTATGCCTCGGCAGCCGCGTTAGCATACGCTTTCCGTCCGTGGGTGAATAAAATATATGACCAAGTAGGTAAACCTCTTTCAGCAGATACTCTTGCAGCAAGTATTGCAGCTTTGATTTCATATTGGGATAAAGGCTAAGGTTCTAAACTCAGCTTCAAATTCCAAACACCGGAAGAAGGCAAACTCTGTAAAGAGTTCATCAATTTGTTCAAACTTGATAAACTCCCGGGGTATAATGACATTTCTAGTCTAAATGATGCGAAATATGCCATTACTGGTGTATTTATCGAGCAAATAGGCTATCCGCTTTGGTCGCTAAAATATCTCACCGACGAATTCATTCAAATGCCTCCCAAGCTGACGATGAACGATAAGATGCAACAACTCATCACTAATCTTGTCGACATCAGCGAGGACAAAGACCAACGCAACGTTCAACTCAGAACGACTACACTTGCGCTTATAGGCGATCTTCGTCAGGACTTCAAAGACATCGTCAAGAAACCTGGTGCCTTCCAAAATGGTTTCGAGAACTTCCTGTTCAGTGAACCCGTAGTAAAACTTCAGACAGAAGAACTGGAGGAAGTAATGACCTTTATCCGTCAGAACCTCCAAAGCACAGTGGGATTTTGGAGCGAGGAAGAAGTTAACCATCAGTTGCTGGTATGGAGAGCATCCTCCATACCTCAACCGATACCCCCGACGCCCTCCACACCTCCGACACCAGCATATCCGACGTCAGCACCATCGAGCACTCCAAATTCTGGTGAGCCGAACTCCCCGTCTTATGTTTCAGCTTCAAACCTTCAAAAGAAGAAAGTCAAGGCTCGCGAGCTGATTGACAGTATCACCTGTGCCGATGAACTTAGACAGATACTTGACAGGGTGATTGACCTCAATTTTGTTGCTGTACTTAATGTAATAAACGGAGAAGAAAATGATTGAAGTTTTCAATACACTTGACAGTCTTTTCCAACTTATGGAAAAAGACCGAAACTGGGAAGGTGTGGAATCAACTATCCGCAGCCGCTTCCCGGTACGCTTTGTGCTGTTTGAAAACTTCGAGGACTTTCATGAGTTTGTCAACAATAGTCCCGATTGGGTCTATTCTTGTTCGATAACCAATCTCATTGAAGATGGCCATGATGACCTCGTACCTACCTATACCGAACTTTCCAACAAGATACGGGAACAAATAAATCTGAAACCGACCAATAACTATATGGTCTTCCCGTTCTCTGAACTTGCTCGCTTTTACAAAGCAGATGAATTCAATGCCTTGGTAAAGACTGTTAGCACCTACCAACCTGATGCAGATGCTCAGAGCAACAAACTGAGAATTTATATTCCCATTGTCGGGATGCAGGGGAAAATGAGTGCTCTTATGGAAAGTGCTCAATCTTTTGTATGGGAATATAAATCTCCATCAGAGGAAGATAAGGGTATATACAAGCTCATCATTACTCCAAGCACATATGACGTAACTGGGCTTGAACAAAATTACTCTGTTGTTAAGGATTTCCGCAGTTGGTTAGAGCTTTGGAAGCAAGGCGGCGGTGTGAAATCTAATATAATTTCTACTTCACGCTCTATCCAACTTAAAGCAAAAAATGCTCAACCTGACAATGCCTTTAATTACATCGAATGCACTAACGCATACGATTTTCTAATTAAAGGACTTAGGCTTGATTTTGGCTCACCTGAGTTCCGCTTAGACGAACTTCCATTTTGGGAACAACTCGCAGATAGTATCGATGCAGAATCTTTCAAATTCCACGATTTTATCAAGCTGCACTTCGGCGCATTTGAAATTCAAAACGGCCTTGATTTTATAAAGGTTTGGCTCGATTGTACAGGACAGTTTGACCGATGGCTTCTCTCCTTATATTATAAGTCGACTTCTGTTAGTGGATATGTTCGGGATGTATTAGATTGTTGCCAAAATCTCAGCAATGCAGAACTATTTGGCAACATAGCAACCCACATCCTTGAAACCAACGCCAGCGATGCCGACATAAACGAACGGCGTGAGGCATTAAAGGAGGCTGCTGCGCATAATATCAAGATAACAGATTTTGCTGAGAAGAAACTCAATGCAAAACTCAGTGCTATGCTCTGCGGCACTCAGGAAGATCGCTTCGCGGCTCTCCGCTATATGACAGCCTTCACTCACTCAGAACAGGAAACTATAGTCAAAGCATACGGCAGCGGTCAGATTTCTCGACAAGACCTCGAAAGAATCTTTCCTCCGCTATACCATTACGTTGCTCCACTATCTATCGGTTTGCCCGCAGCAAACCAATGGATTGCCAAATACTTTGACTCTTACCGTCAGGCTAAGGTTGCAAACAACGCAGACAATATTCTCGATCTTCTTCACGAGAAAAACGAAAAACCGTCCGCGTTTGCTGCCTGGCATGATAATTTCAAGACCGTCAGAACCATCCTCCACAATCGCTCAGACATAGATGTCTATTATTGGATAGACGGCTTGGGCGTAGATTGGGTGCCGTATATTGCCAATATCATCGAGCGATACAAGCAAGAGAACATTTACCTCAATGAGGTTCATGTGGCCACAGCTATCTTGCCAACAACTACGGAGGTTAACAAGTCTCAATTAGAATCACTGCTACCCGAAGGGTCAAAACTTAATAAGGTTGGAGACCTTGACACTTTCGCACATAAGTATACCGGCCAATATCCGAGTTACATTCTTGATGAACTTAAAATTGTCGAGGAAGCAATAACTAAAGTATTGAAGGAGTATAATGGCAAGAAAATAGCCTTCATCTCTGACCACGGCATAACGTATTCAGCTCAATATGGCATGGTGATGTCACTTGCTGGTATTGATAGTGATCATGAAGGCCGTAAAGCAGTCAAGACTAATGGTACTCCAGTCGCCGACGACAAGTATATTATTCTTGACGACAATAAAACCATTTGTTCACTTACCGAAGCTTCGCTTACAAGCAAAACCCCGTCTGGTCATGGCGCTCATGGCGGCGCAACTCCCGAGGAAGTTCTTGTTCCCATAATCATTGTTTCACCCCATAAGAATGCGAGCAACTTCACAGTCAACATCAAAAATGATGAAGTTGACAATACCAACCCTGTATTGAGCTTCGAGATACGTGGCTTATCTTCGGTCGATGTCCCGACTCTCAGGTATAACGGTGCAGAGTATGCTCTTACAAACTTTGGTGGCGATACTTATACAAGCGAAAAGCTCGCTTTAACTGACTCCGCCAATATGACAACCGTTCTTATCAACGGCGAAACCTTCGGTAGCTTTGCTATCAAAGTTTCTACTGGTGCTAAGGAGGATGACTTATTCGACTTCTAACAATTACGACTATGACAAACGAGTTATCTCAAAAAATTCGCGACCAGTTTTCTGCGATGACTATATATAAAGATCCGAATTCAACTGGTAGCCTTTTCGCAGGTCGAAACCTTCCCTCTTTCGTGAAGGACTTCCTGCTCAAACGCTATATCCAGCCCGACGGGTCAGTGGACCGCGTCAAGCTAACCACTTTTCTTGATTCGGTCATTCCCATTAACCAATCTGAGGTTAAGGACAAACTTGACTGCGGAGAGGAGCTGACGCTCCTTGCTCGCTTCATTGTTTATATCGATTTAGTCAAAGGTATTCGCCGCTTTGCTATTCCCGACATGGGTATCAAACAAAGCGAAGGTCAAATTCCGGAATATGTCTACAAAGTTCATCAAGGCGAACTTGTCGACGGAGAGAAATGGGGCATTATAAAACTGGCTCTTCTTCCTGATGATGACAAGAAAAACCACGTTGAGATGGTGGACTATAAGCCGTTCAAGCCTTATAAGTCTGTGGACGTTGAATATCTTAAGCACGCCCGTGAAGCATTTACAACCCAGGAATGGATAGACACGCTTCTCTCAGCTATGGAATATGACGCAGATGGTTTTGAGTCGCAGACAGAAAAGCTGGAGTTTCTTACCCGTCTACTCATCTTCATTGAGCCTCGTCTTAATGTGATTGAATTGGCTCCGAAGGGTACAGGTAAATCCTATGTATTTGGAAATCTTTCCAAATACGGATGGCTTGTGAGCGGAGGTAAAGTTACCCGTGCCAAACTTTTCTACGACAAGCAGAAGCAGCAGAATGGTATGATGAAGAACCATGATTTCACTGCCTTTGATGAGATACAGACAATCGTATTCCAAGAACCAGCAGAAATTCAAGCTGCTCTGAAGTCATATCTTGAATCCGGCAAAACTACAATAGACAATAATGAATTCACTTCAGAGTGTGGCCTCATGCTGATGGGTAACATACCACTCAATAGCAATAGGCAACCGCTCAATTACCGCTATTTCGACTCGCTTCCGCAAAACTTCCGCGAGTCGGCGCTACTTGACCGTTTCCATTGCTTTATAGAGGGGTGGCATCTTCCTCGCATCCACAAGGGAATGATCTTCACAGGATGGACGCTCAACGTGGAGTATTTCTCCGAAATTCTCCATGCACTGCGTACCCAAAATATCTATGGCATCGTATTCGACCAAATTGTCGGTTATGATAAGAATGCCGACACCCGTGATTTCAACGCAGTAAAGCGAATCGCTGTCGGCTACATGAAGCTTCTTTTCCCTCATTGGACAGAAGCATCAAAGGTAAACACTGACGAGTTTGACCAGTATTGCCTTCAGCCAGCAATCCGTCGCCGTAGCATTGTCAAAGAACAATGCCATTATATCGACCCTGAGTTCAAAACTACGATGCCCAACTTTTGGATTAAAGATCTTGGCTGCGTTGAACAAGAACTTTTCTAAATATGTTTCTAATATAAAATACAGCAACACTCCGAAACCGTCAGGCGAATCCGGGGTGTTGCTGTTTTATGTGGGTCGCTATGGGAGGTGCGGTCATTCGAATGCAGAAAGTATGCTACCGCTGATTGATGTCCGCAAAATGGTTAAGGAATAATACCGATTCATCTAAATCGTAAAAACATACCTTGCTGTGTTCAAGTGAACACAAGAATCCGTAAGGGACGGATTGGATGAAGATAACCCAATCCATGTTATAATCCTGTTGTTTCGCAGATTTGAGTATCTTGTGCTTGAATCATTTGTTTTATTGTGTATATGCTGGATACGATACTTGATTTGTGAAATAATGGCCAAATCGAATATCTATTGGTGCATAGATTCAACGATTTCATGATGTTGTGTCGTCATTCTTCGGTTAATCATGATGGTGTCTCATTGAAGGGCCGGATACATGAAGATTTGTTTGTGTGAATACCAGACAAAGCAATAATACTGTTCATCTTCCCATAATACGCGATTTCTGAATAAGAGCATCCCGGACAATGACTACCATATCGGTGCCACATACTGCCACTCTTGGAAAATCCATTGTCGGATAACGGATTATCCATTCCTTTGCGGCAAATGAAACAATAACAGCAAGGAATAGTGTATATGGAAATCGTATCAATCGAAAGAAAGACCTTTGAGGCAATGGTCGCCAAGTTCGACCGCTTCGTCTGCCGCATGGATGCCATCTGCCGTCGGCACGGGGAAAAGACAATGAGCAAGTGGATGGACAATCAGGACGTGTGCCGGATGCTGAACATCAGTCCGCGTACGTTACAGACCCTGCGGGACAACGGCACGCTTACCTACTCGCAGATAAACCACAAGACGTATTACCGTCCCGAAGATGTGCAACGTATCGTTTCTGTAGTGGAGAACAGACGGAAGGAAGCCAAGTTCAAGGGAAGGACGATATAATCTCAGTGCAATAAACGAATTATAATAACAATACCCACTAAATCCAAAGTGATATGAACGAACTGATTAACAAAGACAACGAGTGGATAATCCACTTCATGGGCAGCCTCGACCGTCTGCTGGACAACTGCGAGCGTCTGACCGCCAGCTACCGCCCGACATTGGGTGGAAAGCGTTTCGTTACTGACAAGGAAGTGTCGGCACGGCTGAAGGTAAGCCGAAGAACGCTTCAAGACTACCGCAACGAAGGACGGATTGCCTATATCCAGTTGGGTGGCAAAATCCTCTACCGTGAATCCGACATCGAACTGATGTTGAATGACGGTTACTGCTCCGCTTACCGACAGAGGGTAATCTGATTGGAAATCTGATTTTCTTGAAGGAGCGCAGTTTGCCGTCTGCCCTATAATTTGCGAAAGAACGACTTACGGATGAAGTATCAAAATTCTGCTTCACCTGTAATCCGTTCCTTTTCTTGTCTTCAGATTTCCCGTCAGTCGCTTGTTTCCGGTTGCCGGATGCCTTGCAAGCGTGTGGCAGGCAGGGGCAGGTTTTCGGGCTGAATACGCTCCGCAGGAGGAAGATTCTGCTCGAAACGGCTCTGCCGCTTGACCTTGTCGCTACCATCTGAACCATGCGCTACCTTTGCATCCGAGCATCGGGAACAAGTGCCTGACGGGATGAACTCAATTATACCATCGGTTGCTTCTTCTGCCACAGGAAAGAAACAATGTTATCGAAGCCTCTTTCTTGGTGATGCAGATTTCATTTACTACAAACTTTCTGAACAGGATACTTTCTCGGCTGCATATCCTGAACGCAACGGCGACAACCATTTCAAGGTTGTAAACATCATAACTGATGCCGTCCGTCTGCCTGATATACTTCTGCGTTTCAACCTCGTTCAGTTCCTTGTTCTTGTAGATGGACTGAATCGCCTTGCGAACAACACTTGAAAATACTCCGAAAAAGTCGGCTATCTCGAATTGGGTCATCCATATAGGTGCAGAGGGAACACCCACCACTCCGTTTTTACTGATTGTGATTATTCCTCTTTCCATACTCATCCCATTACTTTAGCCATCATGTTCTTTACATTATTCATATCGCGCAGGATGGAGGAATCCAATACACGTGCATAGTGTTGGGTCATCTTGATATTAGAGTGACCGAGCATCTTGGCCACATTCTCAATGCTCACACCGTTGGCGAGGCAGACAGAGGTTGCATACGAATGCCGAGCCGTATGTGTGGTCAAGGTCTTGTTTATCATGCATAAATCAGCAATCTCTTTCAGATAACTGTTCATTTTCTGATTGCAGGGAACAGGTAGCAACACATTTTTCTTTTGGCAAGTAGGATGTGTTGCGTATTTACGGAGAATGGCCATCGGGATGTCAAGCAGTGGGATGTTGCACATGTTCTTTGTTTTCTGGCGAGGCTTGCGAATCCAGAGGTTGCCATAGGCATCCTCTACGATGAGTTCGGGGGTCAGTTGCTACACGTCTATAAAAGCCAGGCCGGTGAAGGCGGCGAAAATAAAAACATCACGAACAACGGTGATGCGCTCCAGTGGGAACTCCTTGTGATAGATGGTAAGCAGTTCATCCATTGTAAGGAACTCACGTATGACCTCTTTCTCATGGAACTTGATGCCCGTAAACGGGTCTTTGGTTATCCATTCGTTAGCAAGCGCGAGGTTTGTTATCTTCTTCAGACACTTCATATAACGGATAACCGTATTCTGTTGACAGGACTTTTCCGTTTTGAGGTAGAACTCAAAGGCACGTACCAATTCACCATTGACCTCTGACAGCGACAAATCCTCCTTATCATATTTCAGTTTGATAAGTTCAGCAAGGTAACGCTTGCAACTCTCATAACGGCGGACGGTAATCAGGGCATAGTCCTTTCCGACAAGTTCACGGC
>NZ_CAJTMN010000007.1 GCF_910577125.1 uncultured Rikenella sp. | reverse complement strand
GCATCCTCTAAAGTTTTTTTGGTTCTTTTTGTTCACAAAAAGAACAGTTCACTCCCGTATCAAAAAACGGGATTATAACAAACTAACGAGAATATGTTATCCGCAGATAATTTGACCGTATCGTTCGGCGGCAGCGACCTGTTTCGCGACGTCTCGTTCCTCGTCAACCCCAAAGAGCGGATCGGGCTGGTGGGCAAAAACGGCGCCGGGAAATCGACCATACTCAAGATTATAGCCGGTCTTCAGACCCCGACCTCCGGGAGCATCTCGAAGACCGACGACTGTACCGTCGGCTACCTGCCCCAGCAGATGCGCGTGGCCGACGACACCGACCTCGTCACCGAGTGCGGGAAAGCCTTTGCCGAGATCATCGGTCTCGAACAGGAGATCGCACGTTGCACAGAGGAGATTTCCGCCCGTACCGACTACGAATCGGAGGAGTACGAACGGCTGCTCCACCGGCTGCACGAAGCCACGGAACGTTACCACCTGCTGGACGGCGACAACCGCGACGCCGAAGTGGAAAAGACCCTGCTCGGGCTCGGGTTCAAGCGCGAGGAGTTCAACCGGCCCACCTCCACCTTTTCGGGCGGGTGGCGCATGCGGATCGAGCTGGCCAAACTGCTGCTGAAAAAACCCACGCTGTTTCTGCTCGACGAGCCCACCAACCACCTCGACATCGAGAGCATCCAGTGGCTGGAGGCCTATCTGCAAAACTACGGCGGAGCGGTGATCCTCATCTCGCACGACCGGGCCTTTCTGGACAACGTGACGAACCGGACGATCGAACTCTCGTGCGGACGGGCCACAGATTATAAGGTGTCGTACAGCCGCTACGTCGAACTGCGCGCCGAACGGCGACAGCAGCAAATCGCCGCCTACGAGAACCAGCAGCGGATGATCGAGAAAACCGAAGAGTTCATCGAAAAATTCCGCTACAAACCGACCAAGTCGAACCAGGTGCAGTCGCGGATCAAACAGCTCGAAAAGCTCGACCGGATCGAGATCGAGGAGGAGGACAATGCCACGCTGAACATCCGTTTTTCGTCGGCTCCGCGGTCGGGACAGGTGGTCGTGGAGGCCAAGGAGGCCGGCATGACCTTTCCCGCGAAGGGAGACAAGGCCGAAAAACATGTCTTCTCGGGAGCCAACATCATTGTGGAGCGGGGCGAGAAGGTGGCCCTCGTGGGAAGGAACGGCGAGGGGAAAACCACGTTCGTGCGGATGGTGCTGGGCGAGCTCACCCCGACCGAGGGGACGGCTAAAACCGGACACAACGTGCATATCGGCTACTTCGCCCAAAACCAGGACGACCTGATGGACGGAGAGTTTACCGTGTTCGACACGCTGGATCGGGTGGCCGTGGGAGATATCCGGACACGGCTCCGGGATATACTGGGAGCTTTTCTCTTCCGGGGCGAGGAGATCGACAAGAAGGTCAAGGTGCTGAGCGGCGGCGAGCGGTCGCGGCTGGCGATGGCGCGGCTGATGCTCGAACCGTACAACCTGCTGATTCTCGACGAACCCACCAACCACATGGACATGCGGTCGAAAGATATCCTCAAGCGGGCGCTGATGGCCTACGACGGGACGGTGCTGGTGATCTCGCACGACCGCGAGTTTCTGGACGGGCTGGTGAGCAAGGTTTACGAGTTCCGCGACGGGCGAGTCAAGGAGCACTTGGGAGGGATTTATGACTTCCTGAGAACCAGACAGATCGAGAATATGCACGAAATCGAACGCAGCTCCTCCTCTACTCCGGCGGTGCAGAAATCCGCCGCGCCTGCCAAAGAGCCGCAGAAAACCGCGCCGAAACAGCCGGAACAGAAGAAGCGGCCGGAGCTCTCATACGCCGAAAAGAAAGAGCGGGACCGGCAGGTGACACGGCTGCGGAACGCGGTGACCAAATTAGAGGGCACAATTGCGGAGCTGGAGCAAAAGACCTCGGAACTGGAGGCACGGCTGATGGATCCGGAACAATACACGATGGCCCTCTTCGAGGAGTACAACCAGCTGAAGACCCAACTGGACACGACGATGGCCGAGTGGGCCGAAACGACCGAAAAATTAGAAAATTATGGCATTCGATAACGAAAATCCTTCGACCAAAAAGAGCTTTTACCGCCGGCCGGCAGATGCCGAACCGCGCGGCGATTCCCGGCCGCAGCGACAGGCCGGGCGACCCGCTCCGAAAGCCGCTCCGAAAAAAGAGCGGAAAGAACGGGAGGAGCGGGCGCCGGAAAACGTGATTTTCGGCATCCATCCGGTGCGCGAAGCGATCGAAGCGGGAACGGAGATCGAAAAAATCTACTTCCGGAAGACGGCGGGCGAGACACTCGCTGCGGCGGAACGGGCGCATGTCGGCGCGGCGAACGCCTTGCGGGAACAGGCGCTGGAGGCAGGGCTGCACATTCAGGAGGTACCGGTCGAGAAGCTCAACCGGCTGACCCGCAACGGGAACCACCAGGGGGTGGCGGCTGTCGTGGCGGCGATCTCCTATAAAGACATCAACGAACTGGCCGAAGAGCTCGAAACGAAAATCGCGGCGGGTGAGACACCGTTAGTCATGCTGATGGACTCGGTGACCGACGTTCGGAACTTCGGCGCAATCGCCCGAAGCGCAGAGTGTGCGGGGGCGGCGGCTTTGATCATGCCGGCCAAGAACTCCGCCCCGGTCAATGCCGAAGCGATCAAGAGTTCGGCGGGGGCGCTGACCCTGATCCCGGTCTGTCGGGCGGGATCGCTCAAGGGAGCCATCGCGCTGCTCAAGGGGATCGGCATGCAGTGCGTGGCGGCTACGGAAAAGAGCAATACGCTGGTCTACGAAGTCGACTTCACGAAACCGACCGTCATCGTCATGGGGGCGGAGGACAAAGGCATCTCGCGCGAGGTGCTGCGGTTGTGCGACGTCGAGGCGGGCATTCCGCTCGTGGGGCGGATCGAATCGCTGAACGTGAGCGCGGCGGCGGCCGTCATCCTCTTCGAAGCGCAACGGCAACGGTTCGAACGGCAATAACACCGTCCGGAGTCCGAAGGCCGCTTCCGGGAAAAAGGGGGCCCGCAGCATCGCGAAGCCGAAATAAAATTCTATATTTGCACATTGCATCGACCGACACCGGTCGTCGCCGCCGAAAGTTTTTCCACGAAAGTCCCATCCCGGATGCGGCCTGAGGGAAAAAGAGGTGTTTGCACCCGCTTATGACACAGAAACAGAACCACATACCCGTACGGGAACCGGCCTCGGGATCTACGCCGAGACACGTCGCCGTCATCATGGACGGCAACGGACGATGGGCGAAAGGACAGGGCGAAGAACGCCTCTACGGACATCGGCACGGGGTGGACACCGTGCGCGAAGTGGTGCGGACGGCGGCCGAAGCGGGGATCGAATACCTCACCATCTATGCCTTCTCGACCGAAAACTGGGGACGGCCGGAGGCGGAGGTAGACGGCATCATGTCGCTCATTGCGGGAGCGATCCTCTCCGAACTCGACACGCTGACCGGAGCGGGGATTCGGATGAACTTCATCGGCGACCTCGCGTCGCTGCCGCAGGCGCTCCGGGAGAGTATCCGCAAGGCCCGGGCCGCGGATATTCCGGACGAAAAATTACGGATGACCCTCAACGTGGCGCTGAACTACAGCGCCAGGTGGGAGCTGACCGAGGCGACCCGGCAAATCGGGGAACGCATCCGGAGGGGAGACCTGACCCCGGAGGAGATTACGCCCGAACTGATCTCGGCACACCTGACGACAGCCGGCATGCCGGATCCGGAACTCCTGATCCGCACCAGCGGCGAACAGCGCCTCAGCAACTTTCTGCTGTGGCAGCTCTCCTACACCGAACTCTACTTCACCGAGACCCTTTGGCCGGAATTCGACGGAGCGCAATTCACCAAGGCGCTGGAAGCGTACCGGCAGCGCGAACGGCGATTCGGACGGCTCTGAAACCAACAGTGACAGACCGCGCCCGACCACTATGATATACCACGTCAAAAGAGACAGGACCGAACACAGAGACGCATGAGGATGGTAAGACGACTGATTTTCGCAACAATACTGATCGTAACGACGGGAGCCGTATCCGTTGCCCGCGGGCAGCAGATCGCCGCTCCCGACTCCATATTCCGGGTCATGAGTGCCATGATGCCGATCTACGACTCCCTGCTGGGCCGGTCGGTCGACCGGGAGCTCGACGCCTTGCCCCGGGTCGATTTCAAAGCGCAGCCGAAACCCTATGTCGTCGGAAAAATCCGCGTGCACGGAGCCGTGGCGGTCGACCCCCAGATGATCGTCGACAACCTCGGGATCGCGGCCGGCGACACCATCACGATTCCGGGAGAGGCCATTACGATCGCCACGCGGGGATTGCTCGACCGGCGGTTCTTCGCCAACATGAAGGTCGGAACCACCATCCGCGACCGGGACACGGTCGACCTCGACCTCTACGTGCGCGAGAAGCTGCAGGTGCGCGGCTGGGACTTCGTTGGCGTCAAGGGGAGCGAACGGAAAGACCTCGAAGAGAAACTGCGGCTGCGGCAGAATGCCGAACTGTCGGATTACCTGCTCACCACCTGCATGAACCTCATCCGGAAATACTACGACGAAAAGGCTTTCCGGAACGCCAAGATCGACTACACCGTGACCCCGGACACACTGATCAAGACAGCGGTGATTGTCCACTTCAACATCGACCGGGGAGACAAGGTGCGGATCGGCGAGATCCAGTTCGCCGGCAACGACCACCTGTCGGCCAAGAAACTCACTCGGTCGATGAAGAAGACCCACAAGGTGAGCATCAACTTCTTCCGCAGCTCGAAATTCAACGAGAAAGACTTCGAAGAAGACCTCGAAAACGTGCGGAACTACGCCAAGTCGCAGGGGTACCGCGATGCCGAGATCATCACCGACTCGCTCTACCCGATTCCCGACAAGCCGAAGCGGCTGGGAATCTACATCAAGCTCAAGGAGGGGAACAAATACCACTACCGGAATATCAGCTGGTTAGGCAACACCCTCTATCCGACCGAGACCCTGGCGCGGACGATCGGCCTGAAGTCGGGCGACGTATACGACAGCGAGACGATGAACACCCGGCTCAACGGACAGATGCCGACCGACATGTCGATCGCGAACACCTATAAGGATCAGGGATATCTGGCCTTTATGGCCGATCCGGTGGAGACGGTCGTGCCCGGAGACTCGGTGGACGTCGAGATACGGATCATCGAAGGGAGCCAGTTCCGGATCAAGAACGTCACGTTCGACGGGAACACCCGGACGAACGACCATGTGATCCGGCGCGAACTCTCGACCATGCCGGGAGAACTCTACAGCCAGGCCCTGCTGATGCAGACCTATCAGCGGCTCGCCAGCATGGGCCAGTTCGATGCGGCCACCTTGCTGCCGAACGTCAATCCGAACGTACAGCAGGAGCTGGTGGACATCAACTACTCGCTGACCGAGGTGCCCAACGACAAACTCGAACTCTCCGGGGGATGGGGTGCCGGGATGTTTATTGCCTCTGTAGCAGTCAATTTCACCAACATCTCGCTGCGCAGCTTCTTCAACAAAAAGGCCTGGCGACCGTATCCGGCTGGGGACAATCAGACCATCGGGCTTCAGGTACAGACCAACGGGAGCTATTATCGGGCCTTCTCGGTGAACTTCATCGAACCGTGGCTCGGAGGTCGGAAACCGACCTCGCTCTCGGTATCGTTCTACACCTCGCGGGAGACCAACGCATACCACATCGGACAAAAAGCCACCGCCCACTTCGGAACCATCGGGGGAACCGTCGGAATCGGGAAACGGCTCAACTGGCCGGACCAGTACTTCGTCTTGTCGGCCGGGCTGACCATGCAGACCTACAACCTCTACAACTGGGACTACTTCATCGTCAAGGACGGGAGCTGCAACACGCTGGCGCTCAACCTGGGCCTGTCGCGCAACTCGGTGGACGACATCCAGCAATATCCGACCCGGGGATCGAAATTCGACCTCTCGGCGGCACTGACTCCGCCGTGGTCGGCGTTCGACGGAAAGGATTACAGCAAGCCGATGACCGACCGCGAACGCTACAAATGGATCGAATACCACAAGTGGCAACTGAACGCCCAATGGTTCGTGCCGCTCTCGGCCAACAACAAACTGGTGCTGATGGCGCGGGCGCAGTTCGGATACCTGGGACATTACGACAAGCACAAACCCTCGCCGTTCGAAGGCTTCCAGATGGGAGGCGACGGACTGTCGGGGTACAGCATGTACGGGGTGGAGACCATCGGGCTGCGCGGGTACAAGAACAATGCCCTGACACCGATGGCGGACTACGGGATCTATGCCCGGATCTTCAGCAAATACACCCTCGAAGTGCGTTATCCGCTGGTGCGGACGGCAGGCACGCTGGTCTATGCGCTGGCCTTCGGCGAAGCGGGGAACGCCTTCACCGAACTCAAAGAGTTCAAGCCGTTCAGCCTGAAACGGGCTGCGGGGATCGGGCTGCGCGTCTTCCTGCCCTACCTCGGGATGCTCGGGATCGACTGGGGATACGGCTTCGACCAAACCTCCGACTCGAACGGAAAGGCTGCCGGGAGCAAATTCAGCTTCTCGCTCGGCCAGACTTTCTAATCTCGAAAAAAAGCACGATGTTTGCATAGAGAAACCCAACCAGAAAACAATAACACACAATCAATACCATGAAAATCGCAAAGAAAACCCTTTTTGCTTCGGCTGCGGCGGCACTCCTGTTTATCGGCACCGGGATGGCACATGCACAGCAGAAGTTCGGTTACATCAACTCGCAAGAACTGATCGCAGCGATGCCGGAGAGCGACTCGGTGCGGGTACAGCTGGCACAGCTCAGCAACGACCTCGAAAGCCAGTTCACCTCGATGCGGGAAGAGATGAACCGGAAAAGCACGGAGTTTACCAACGGGCTCAGCACCATGTCCGAAACCATCCGGAAACAGAAAGAAAAAGAACTGATCGACCTGCAGACCCGCTTAGAAGAGTTCCAGCAGTCGGCTCAGCAGGAGCTCAATGAAAAACAGATGGAACTGTTCCGTCCGGTGATGGAGAAGGCACAGGCTGCGGTGGCGAAAGTCGGCAAGGAACAGGGACTCACGGCAGTCTTCGACCTGGTGGCGGGAGCGCTGGCCTACTACAACGACGCAGAGATGATCAACATCCTGCCGCTGGTGAAGAAATCGCTCGGCATTACGAAATAATCGGGCTCCGACCCGATACCCGCCGGACGCCGCCGAAAATTTTCGGCGGCGTCCTCCTTTTTCGTATCTTTGTTTCCCGTAAAAACCGACACACATGCATCCCGACCCCCGCTCCCCCATCGGCATCATCGACTCCGGCATGGGCGGCATCAGCATCCGGACAGCCATCGTCCGGGCGATGCCTCACGAGCGGACGGTCTATTGGGCCGACACCGCCCACTGCCCTTACGGCGGGAGAGAGCGGGAAGAGATCGTGCGGCTGGTGCGGGCCGGCGTCGAGACCTTGCTAGCAGAGGGGGTCAAACTGATCGTCGTGGCCTGCAACACCGCGACGACGGCAGCCATCGCCACCCTCAGACAAACGTGGCCGGAGGTGCCATTTGTCGGTCTGGAGCCCGCCGTGAAACCGGCGGCAGAGACGACCCGAAGCGGAGTGGTCGGCGTGCTCGGGACGGCGTTTACCGTCCACAGCGAGATGTTTCAGACCACCGCCCGGAGGTATGCCTCCGGCGTGCGGGTCATTCCGGTGGCCGGGAACGGGCTCGTCGAACAGGTCGAACAGGGGCTCGAAGAGGCACCGGAGACGGAACGACTCCTGCGCAGCTACATCGAACCGCTCTTAGCGGCCGGAGCGGATCGGCTGGTGCTCGCCTGCACCCACTTTCCGCTGCTCGCGCCCCAGATCGAACGCATTATCGACGGACGCGACATGCGCCTCATCGACCCGGCAGAGGCCATTGCACGGCACACCCGAGAGATTTTAGCCGCATCCGGCTTGCTTTACGAACCGGACGGAGTCACGCCAGAGACTCCGGCACACCTTTTTATCAGCACCGGCGGAGACCAGGCGGCCGAACAGCTTCGTCTCCGCGCCGAACAATACGCCGCCCGACCGCGGAACCGATAACACCCCATGGCAACCGGCAAACGACAGACCGACGAACTCGTCCGGCGCGCACAGCGCGACCGGGAACTCCGCCGCAAACCGGCGGAGCGCTCCGGTGCGTCCTCCTCGGATCGGCTCCGGACGGAGCGGGTGCAGCGGGTCACCAGCCGGCGGACGGCTTCGACCGGGAGCGGCAGTCCGGCGGCGGCACAACCATCCGACAGCCGGGCACGGCGAGACTACTCGCCTGCCGCCGTTCGAAAAGCCACCGCCTCACGATCGGGCGCCGCGACCGCGACGAATCGAACCAAAACGAAACCGGCGGCCAAGGCCTCCGATAAGAACAAGACAGCCAAACCGACCCAACGTCCGGCCTCGCGGATCGACCCCGACAGTCAGGACAACCGCACCGACCGCTATATCTGGCTCAGCCTGATCCTGCTCTTTCTGTCGGGCTATCTGGCCGTCTCGACCTTCTCGTACCTCATCTACTGGGACGTCGACCAAAACATCGCGACGTGGAGCAATCTCTTCGTCGACGTGCGGCAGGATGCCCTGAACTGGGGGGGACGCATCGGGGCGATTTTCGCCCAAAGCATCGTCGGCCGCTGGTTCGGCATCTTCGGGGAACTCGTTCCCGTCATCCTCTTCTGCATCGCCCTCAAGCTGCTGAAAGTACGGACCTTGCGGCTCCGGCGCGTCATCCGGTCGCTCATCCTGCTGATGATCGTCGGGTCGATCGGCGCAGGGCACTTCTTCGGCCCCGATCCCCGAATCATCGGCTCCGGATGGGGAGGAGCCCACGGCATCTTCATCGCCCAGTGGCTCAACGCCATGATCGGATACGAAGGAACTTCGCTGCTGATCATCGCAGCTTTCGCAGGGATTCTGTATTACGCCAACCACCTGGCCATCCGGCAGGCGGTGTCCAAATACCGGGCCTACAGCCGTCGGAAACGCGAAGAGCGGCGCATACGGCAGGAGCTGGAGCGGTTGCAGGCTCAGAAAAAAATGATGCGGCTCCGGGCAGAGGCGGAGGCCAGACGGCAGGCACTGGCCGAACAGCAGCCGGCGGAACCGGTGACACCACCGGCTCCGGCGCCCGCAGAGACGCCGCGCGTCGAGCCGGTTCCGGAGGCGGAGCAGACACAACCGCCTGTATACGAGCACCCTCCGCTCGCGATGGAGACCGCGGGCTGCGAGATCGACCCGGATGCACCGATGTATCCGGAATACCCGCTTCCGCAGCAGGAAGAGAGATATACTTATGAACCGGTCTACGAGCCGGTTGCGGCGGAACGGGCCAGACTGGTACAGAACTACGACGGATCGTGGGGCTACCTGATGGGCTACGACGAATGGAGTCAGCCCATCATCTACTCGTTCGACTGGCAGAGCTACTATTACGACCCGTACTTCCGCTATTCGGCCATGGCATCGGCTACTCCGGCAGCCGCTACGCAGTATGCGGCTCCGTCTGTTCCGGAGCCGGCGGAAGAGGAGGTGCGTTTTACCGTCGCGACACGACAGGCGGAGGAACCGGCTATGCCGCCTTCCATGTCGACACCTGCACCGACACCGGCCGCGGAGCCGGAAAAGCCGGCGACTGCGGCTCGGAAAGTTCCGTTGCAGCCGACGGTCGAGGAGCCGGTTGCCGCACCGCAGCGGCCGGTCTTCACCCCTGAACCGACGCCCGAAATGCGAACGGAACGTCGTGCGACGGAGGAGGAAGTCGAGCCGGGGAGCTTCATCGTCGAGCAGCCGGAAGAGGAGCAGGTGGAGGACGAGGTAATCAACAACAGCGACCTGTACGATCCGACCCTAGAGCTGTCGCACTACCGGAAACCGCCGATCGAGCTGCTGGACGACCATACGAAACGGGTGATCGTCACCGACCAGGAGCTGGTCGAGAACAAGAACCGGATCGTTACGACGCTGGAAAACTTCGGTATCCGGATCGACACCATCGAGGCGACGATCGGGCCGACGGTCACGCTCTACGAGATTGTGCCGGCGCCGGGAGTGCGGATCAGCAAGATCAAAAACTTGGAGGACGACATCGCGCTGAGCCTTTCGGCACTGGGGATACGGATCATCGCGCCGATTCCGGGCAAGGGGACGGTGGGGATCGAGGTGCCGAACAAGAACAAGGAGGTCGTCTCGATGTACTCGGTCATCAAGTCGACGAAGTTCCAGGCTTCGCGGGCGGATTTGCCGGTGGCGTTGGGGAAGACGATTCAGAACGAAACCTTTGTCTTCGACCTCGCCAAGATGCCCCACCTGCTGGTGGCCGGGGCGACGGGTCAGGGGAAATCGGTGGGACTGAACGCCATCATCACCTCGCTCCTGTACAAGAAACATCCGGCCGAACTGAAATTCGTGCTGGTGGATCCGAAAAAGGTCGAACTGACGCTGTACTCCAAGCTCGAAAAGCACTTCCTCGCCAAGATGCCGACCGAGGACGAGGCGATTATCACCGACACGCAAAAGGTGATCTACACCCTCAACTCGCTGTGCATCGAGATGGACGCCCGGTACGACCTGCTGAAGGCGGCCAAAGTGCGGAACATCAAGGAGTACAACGAAAAGTTCATCAACCGGCGGCTCAATCCGGAGAAGGGACATCGCTTCCTGCCCTACTTTGTGGTCATCGTGGACGAGTTCGCCGACCTGATCATGACCGCCGGGCGGGAGATCGAAACCCCTATCGCCCGGATCGCCCAGCTGGCGCGGGCGGTGGGCATTCACCTGATTATCGCCACGCAGCGGCCGACGACGAACATCATTACGGGGGTCATCAAGGCCAACTTCCCGGCGCGTATCGCGTTCCGGGTGACCAGCATGATCGACTCCCGGACGATTCTCGACCAGCCGGGAGCCAACCAGCTGGTGGGACGCGGGGATATGCTCATCTCCACGGGGAACGAAGTTACGCGCGTGCAGTGCGCTTTTATCGATACGCCTGAAGTTGAACGGATTACGGATCACATCGAGCATCAGCAGGGCTATCCGTCGGCTTACGAACTGCCGGAATACACGCCGGAGGGCGACGAATCGTCGTCTTCTGCGGCGAGCGGCGATGTGCTGGCCAAACGGGACTCGCTGTTCGAAGAGGTGGCACGCTACGTGGTGGCCAATCAGCAGGGTTCGGCTTCAACCATTCAGCGCAAATTCTCGATCGGTTTCAACCGGGCGGGACGGCTCATCGACCAGCTCGAAGCGGCCGGCATCGTGGGACACAGCGAGGGGGGCGGAAAACCGCGGCAGGTGCTGGTAGCCGACCCGATGTCGCTCGAAATGATTCTCGACAACTTGTAATTTTTTGTCATTCAGCCTGTTTCATGAGACGTTTTCTCCTCTTTTTGCTGTTTTTGCTGAGTGTTCCGACGGTGTACGCCGACCAACGTTCGGAGAGACTGCTGAACGCTGTGCGTACGAAAATTCAGTCGTACAAGAGCTATCGGGTGGGGTTCACCGCCACGGTCGAAGGGGAAGGGACAACGATCGGAAACCTGACGGTGAGCGGCCGACGCTTCGTCGCCTCGGTTTTCGGGCAGGAGCTCTATTACGACGGGACGATGCTGTGGAACTACCTGCCGAAGGCACAGGAGGTGACCGTCGAACGGCTCGACCCGGCCGATCCGAACATCCTCTCCAATCCGGCGAAGCTGATGAACATCGATCCGAAAGATTTCGAACACAGCTCTTTACCGGCTGTCACGACGGCACAGGGCAAAGAATTGCAAACCGTGGAGCTGAAACCGAAACAGGCGACGGCGGATTACACGGCTCTGACTCTCTATATCGATCCGGCGACCTCGCTGCCGGTGCGTATCTCGATTGCAGTACCGGGCAGCGACCGACCGATCGAGCTGCAACTCAAGGAGTGGAAAGTCAACATTCCGGTTTCGGAAGCGACTTTCCGGTTCGACCCCAAAGCTCATCCGGGAGTCGAAATCATCGACTTCCGATAACCGTTCAAACACGCAATCGTGTTTGAACAAGATTTCCCAAGGCGCGCGGAAAAAACGAGGCAAGGAGTTGGGCTGACACGGCCAATTGGGAGTGCGGCACGCACCGCCCGCCCGGCGTAAGGGCAGTTCCATCCGGTTCAAAGCTCTCCCGTCGCCCGCCCGCATAAGAGGGCATATTCTGCCGATTGGCGATGAGCCAATCCGGCAGAATTGCCGCGGGTGACTGAAAAAAGAGAAAGTTAAAAACCCGCGCGCCACGCCTTAATAGGGAAATCGTCAAAATGCACTTGTGCGTTTTAACAAGATTTCCCAAGGCGCACGGACAAAGAACGGTTCGAAAACTTGGGCTGACACAGCCATCCGCCCACCGCGGGGCCCCATAGGGGCTTTTGATAGGGTTGTCATTACCTTATTAAGCGGGGCCTGCCCGGCGGCCCGAGGGCAGTCGAAGTTCGACGCGCGCCGACGCCTTAAGAAGCGATTCAACTATTTTGGCGCAAGCCGAAATAGGATGTATCGCGTAAGGCGCGCGGACAAAGCCCAATCGGCCTAACGTCGTTCGGCTATCCGTCTTTGGGTTCTAAGTCAATCTCTTTTCTTTGCTCCGCTTAGGCCGCGGGGGCCCCTACTTTCTATTATGTGATAGAAAGTAGGCAAAGAACACATTCAAGGGGGACTTACATCCCCCTTGAAAATCCCCCGGCTCTTCATGCAGACACGGCCCATTGGAAGTGCGGCACGCACCGCCCCGGGCTACCGCGACGCAGGCCACGATGGGCGATTAGGCGGTATGATGAGCGTCGGCCACCGCGGGTACAGTTGGTCGTCCGCTTTCAGCGGGACTAACGGCGTGTTCTTGCACTTCGGCGCGACGGAACTCTACCCCAGCAGCACGACGCACCGTGCCCACGGTCTTCAGTTGCGTTGCCTCTCGGAATAAACGGAAACGCGAAAAAGGCTGTCCCTCGCCCCTATCCGGTCGAAACCGACAGCCGGGACGAAAGACAGCCCGTAACGTACGGAGGCCCGCCCTACAACGTATCCTCGTACCGCTTTTCGATCACCTTCCAATCCACCAGATTCCAGAAAGCCGCCAAGTAATCCGGCCGACGATTCTGATAATCCAGATAATAGGCGTGTTCCCAGACATCCGCCGTGAGCAGCGGAATCGCCCCGTTCCTCATCGGATTCTGTGCATTCGGGCCCTGAGTGACCGCTAACCGCCCGTCCGCATCGACCGACAGCCACGCCCAGCCCGAGCCGAACAACGTCGCCCCCGCCTTGGAAAAAGCCTCGCGGAAAGCCTCGAACGAGCCGAAATCCCGGTCGATCGCCGCCCGCAACAGACCGCCCGGTTCGTGTTGGGCGTTCGGCGCCAGCTGGAAGAAAAAGAAGATGTGGTTCCACGCCTGGGCCGCATTGTTGAAAATCGCCCCGTCCGCCTTGCGGACAATCTCCTCCAGCGTATCGTTCTCGAGCGGCGTCCCCTCGATCAGCGCATTGAGGTTATTGATATACGCCGCCTCGTGCTTCCCCCAGTGGAATTCGAGCGTGCGCGCACTCATGGTCGGCTCCAGCGCATTGAGAGCGTACGGTAAAGCAGGAAGTTCGAATTTCATAGCCATAAAATTTTTATATTGTTAAACGATTGTTGATGTTTACCCCAGTGAAAGCAAACTTCGTTCCAAACCCATTCACTATATTTGTCAAATGAAGTTCAGCCGTCGCATAAGCAAAACCATCCGGACGTCCTTCCTTGCCGTCATTCTGATACCGGGATTCGTCGCGTGCGGAAGTTTCTCCGGCAGAGGAGGGGACGGACAGAGCGACACTGCCGTTTGGGTGACGGTTTACCGGAACCGGTACGCCGAACGGTTCGAATTGTTGGGCGACAGTCTGAACGACGGCCGTTCCATGCTGCTGCGGGTGCGCGATCCGTGGCAGGGGGCGGAAAATACCCGATACGATTACAGACTGATTCCCGACACGGCGGAGACGGTTCGGGAGGGGGAAATCCGATATCCGATCCGATCGGCGGTCTGTCTCTCTTCGACCCACGTCGCGTTTCTGGACGCGCTCGGAGAGGTCTCGGCAGTCAAAGGGGCTTCGGGGATCGACTTCATCGCCAATCCTGCCGTGCATACGGGAGCGGTGAAAGAGGTGGGTTACGATACCCATCTCGATTATGAAACCATCGTTGCATTACGGCCCGATGTCGTGTTCCTCTACGGGGTAGGAGGCGAACATGCCGCGGCCGAAAAGTTGCGCCAGTTGGGATTGCCGGTGGTCTACATCGCCGACTATCTGGAAAACGACCCGCTGGGACGGGCGGAATGGATCGTCCCGTTCGGGTTGCTGACCGACAGGCTGAATGAAGCGATCCGGTGCTTCGACACAATCGAGACACGTTATCGGGAACTGGCAGCCCGGATTCCGGCGGAGACGCCGCGACCGAAGGTGATGCTCAACGCGCCGTACCGCGACGTGTGGTACCTGCCGGGCGACCGGAGCTATATGGCCCGATTGGTGCGGGAGGCGGGAGGCGACTACCTCGGCCGGGGAACGGACAGCGACGCCAGCCGGCCGGTGAGTGCCGAACAGGCCTGGGTGCTGATGCAGGAGGCGGACTACTGGCTGGCGCCGGGGACGGCACAGGATTTACAGCAGCTGAAAGAGGATAACCGCCGGTTCGCCGACCTGCCGGTGGTGCGCGAGGAGCGGGTATTCAACAACAACGCACAGGTCACACCGGCGGGGGGGAGCGATTTCTGGGAATCCGGCGCCGTACGGCCGGATCGCGTGCTGGCGGACATGATCCGAATTCTCCACCCGGAACTCCTGCCGGAATACGAACTCTACTACTTTCACCGATTGAAATAATCCCCACTTTTCCGCTGACAGATCCAACGACCATGACCGCTGCCGACGACACCCAGCTGCTCGACCGCCTCCGCTCCGCCGAACCGACGGAACGCGAAGCCGCGTTCGTCGAACTGGTCGACCGGTACAGCCAGCGCATCTACTGGACGGTGCGGAAACTGGTCGTGAGCCACCACGACACCGACGATGTCGTCCAGAACGTATTCCTGAAGGTCTGGAACGCCGTGGGCGACTTCCGCGGCGAAGCGGGACTCTTCACGTGGCTCTATCGCATCGCGGTCAACGAATCACTGAGCCTGTTGCGCAGCCGGCGGACAGGACTTTTCGCCTCCTTAGACGACGGAGGCGCAGGATTCGACCGCATCGCCGGAAGCGAGGGGCTGATCGACGGAGAGGGGATCGAACGAGCCTTGGCACGGGCTGTCAGCCGGCTGCCGGCCAAACAGCGGGCGGTATTCACCCTGCGGTATTGGGACGAAATGCCGTACGAAGAGATGTCGGCGGTGTTGGAGACCTCGGCAGGCGCCTTGAAAGCTTCGTACCACCATGCGGCGGCCAAAGTCGAACGGTGGGTGCGGGAAGAGCTGTCGGGCTCGGACTTCGCGCTATCTTTAGAAGAGCGTTCCGACTCGGGGGAATAATCGACACCGGGCCATAAAATAATTTCCGCCCGGGATTAAACTCCGTTTCGTCCCGAGCGTCAAAAGAACAAAGCACAAAAACACGATGAACACACCACGAAACATACCGCCGCACACCTCTCCGAAAGGACATCCGTATCGGGTGCCGGAGGGCTATTTCGCAGAGCTGCGGAACACGCTGCGCGAACAGGTCGCGGAAGATTTGGCCGCAGCAGGCGTTTCGACGGCGGGGGGACGCTGGTGGGGACGGTTCGGACGGATAGCGGGGCTGGCGGGAGCGTTCGGCTGTTTAGTGCTTTTTGCGACCGTCGGCTTCTACTTCACGGGATATCGGGCCCAGCAGCGCGAGTGGATGGCACAGGAGGGGCAGACGAGCGAGACGCTGTTGGGATACCGGCTCTACTCCGAGGATATCGAAGAGTTGCAAGACTACCTGTCGGACGAGGACGATGGGACACGGCAAACCTTGCTGGCGGAGGCGGTGACCGACTATCTGGATATTTACGGATACAGCGGTGTCGATTTCTCGGAGCTGCTCGACAACAATCGTTAATCTTTGAATGATTTTCTCATAAAATGAAACACCAGTTCACCTCCCATACCTCTCTTTTCGCTTCGTTTTTCCGCTATGCGGGCGGATTTCTGGCCGGACTCGCCTTATGCGCGGTCGCAGAGGTGCAAGCGCGGGAAATCATGCCGCAACAGGAACGTCCGCCCCATGCCGATGAAATCAGGGAGCTGAAAATCGGATTCTTCAGCGACGCGCTGCAACTCACACCGGAACAGTCGCAACGCTTCTGGCCGGTGTACAACGCATACTGGAATGCCCGGCGGGAGCTGGGACGGAAGCGGCATACGGCACATCGAGCGATCCGGGAGGGGCGCGATGCGGAGCGGCAGTTCGAAATCGTACTGGGCGTTATGGATGCCGAGCGGAAACTGATGGCGGACTACATGACGAAATTCCGCCAGATTCTGCCGGCGGATAAGGCGGCGCGGGTTTTCGTGACGGACGAGGATTTCAAAAACTTTCTGATTCGGAAAGTGACGCAAAAACCGAAGCCGGAGGCGCGGCGGTAATATCGGAAACGGGGGGAACTCTTTCCGCATCATCCTGTTTCATGGTCGATGACGCCGACTCTCTTCCAATCCCGCCCCGGGCTACCGCTATTCGTACTCGGGCGGGCCGGTGAATGTCGGCAACGGTGGGTATGGTCGGTCGTCCACGTCCTACGATTCAGGCGACCACTGTCGTGGTGTGTGCTTGAACTTCTACACGACGGTACTCCACTCCAGCTACGCGAACTACCACGCCGACGGCCTTCAGTTGCGTTGCCTCTCGGAATAAAGTGCCTCCGGGCACTCCGAAATAGCAGCCTCTACCCCAGTTTTACTAACACAGCCGCAGAAATGCGAAGCATTTCCCGTCCACGGGACGTGGGGCCCGCCCGGCCCGAGGGCAGTTCCGTCCGGGACAAAGCCCGAAAGTCGCCCGCCCGCCTAAAAGGGCATATTCTGTGGGTTGGCATCCAGCCAACCCACGAGAATTGCCGCGGGCGACGAAAACCGCGCGCCGTCGCCTTAAAAGGAAAATCATTCAAAAGCGTTGCCCGCTTTTGAATATGATTTTCCAAGGCGCGCGAAAGCAAACCCAATCCCCCCGCCCCGGGCTTCCGCGACGCGGGCAACATCGGGCAATTAGGCGGTTTGAAGAACGTCGGCTATGGCGGGTACAGCTGGTCGGCGACGGCTGTTCCGCCGCATAGCCAATATTTAGCTGCGGAACCGAACATGTTCAATCCCAGCCATACGAGCAGCCGTGCCCACGGTCTTCAGTTGCGTTGCCTCTCGGAATAAACGGGGCCGCTCGGCACTCGAAAACTGCCCGTGTCCACCCTAAGGCAGCCTATACCCAAATAATAAACAGCCTCTACTCCACCCCGAACGGCCGACCCGACAGACACTCCTCACCACCCGCATATCCGGACGACATCGTCCGCCTCTCCCCCAGTTCGACCGGCACGATCCGATTCACCGCCTCCGATCGATACGGCATCGCAACCCGAATGTAATTGTCCGTAAACCCTACCATCCGCCCCTCCCGCACGGTCGATTCGAACAGCACCGGACGAACCGAACCGACAAAGCGGTCGCAGAACGCTCCGTGCAACCGGGACGACAACTCGCCCAACCGCTCCACCCGATGCGCCGCCACCTGCGGCGAAACCCGATCCGGCAACTCTGCCGCCGGCGTTCCCGGCCGTACCGAATACGGGAAAATATGGAGAAATGCCGGTCGTACCCAATCGGCCAGAAAACGATACGCCTCTTCGAAATCCGCCTCCGTCTCGCCCGGAAAACCCACAATCACATCCACCCCGACAAACGCATCCGGCATCGCCTCGCGCACCCAGTCGAGCCGCTCCGCAAACCGCGCCGTATCGTAGCGCCTCCGCATCATCCGCAATACCCGATCCGTCCCGGCCTGCAACGGGATATGAAAGTGGGGCATAAACTTGTCGGACTCGGCGCAGAAAGCGATCACCTCATCCGTCAGCAGGTTCGGTTCGATGGACGAAATCCGATACCGCCGGATACCGTCCACTCTGTCCAGTGCCCGGATCAAATCCACGAAACGTTCCCCGGTCGTCCTCCCGAAATCTCCGATATTCACTCCGGTCAACACCACCTCCTGCACCCCTCGTGCCGCGATTTCGCGCGCTTCGGCCACCAGCTCCGCCACCGGAATATTACGGCTCGCCCCCCGGGCGTCCGGAATCGTACAATAGGCACACCGATAATCGCACCCGTCCTGCACTTTCAGAAAAGCCCGCGTCCGGTCTCCCACCGAAAAGGCGGCAAAGAACGACTGGATCTCCTCGGCGGCACAGGCGTGCACCTCGACCGTCCGATCGCCTCGTCCCAACAATTCCGTCACCTGGTCGTAGAGCAACCCCTTTTCATGATTTCCCGTCACCAGATCCACCCCTTCGATCCGGGCCAGCTCCCGGGGGCGCAGCTGGGCGTAGCATCCGGTCACCGCAACGATGGCTCCGGGATGTTCCCGCACCGCTTTCCGGACGATGTTCCGGCATTTTTTCTCGGCATGTTCCGTCACCGCGCAGGTATTGATCACGCAGATATCGGCCCGCTCTCCCTTGCCGGCCCGCACGAAGCCGCCCTCTTCGAACTGCCGCGCCAGAGTCGCCGTCTCTGAAAAATTGAGCTTGCAGCCCAAAGTATAGAAACGTACTTTTCGAGGTGTATCCATGATCAGGAGCAATGAATTAAGTATAAGAATTGAAGGTACCCCGCCCCGGGCTTCCGCGACGCAGGCTACTATGGGGGGATAGGCGCCCCGGGCGGCGTCGGCCGCTACGGCTATAGCTGGTCGTCTTCGGCAAACGGTGTCTACGGGCGGTTCTTATGGTTCTCCACGCAGGATCTCTACCCCAGCCACACGACATACCGGGCAGCCGGTCTTCAGTTGCGTTGCCTCTCGGAATAAACGGGGCAGAGGCGGCCTTAGCGATACGTAGTATCGCTCTGTCCCGCCGGGGTCACCCGGACGCCGCCCGCGTAGGGCAGTTCTGTCCTGTTAGGGTAGAGGCGGCCATCTCGGAGTGCCCGAAGGCACCGCGCCGACGCCTTAGGAGGGAAATAATAAAGGCCGGCCGGGCCCCACGTCCCGTGGACGGGCGAAACTACGTTTCGCTGCGGCAGCCTCGGCCCAACTCCCTCGTCCCATTCTCTGCTCGCGCACCTCGCAGCAAGCCTGCCCCCCCCGCTAATAGGCATAATAGTTGTCGATGAAGCTATTGGTTTTCTTGTACTTGATAAAGTCGGACAACAAGGAGGATTTCGCCCGCAGCGAGAAGGTCCAACTCTGCCGGAAACCGATCGGCACCCACGACAAAGTAGCCTGGAAACAGTGCATGTCCCGCCGGATCAACACCGTCCCCGGCGTCAGTTTCTTCATTTCGAAGTCATACCCCGCACCGAACTCCACCGCCCACTTCTCGGTCAGGTTCACCGAACCGTTGAAGCTCACCGTCTGCGACCGCGTAATCCGCTTGCCCGGCCGGCTGAAATTGAAACTGTAATTGAACGAAAAACTCCACGGAATATTGAAATCATAGTACTGCGTGGCCAGCAACTGCGCCCGCCGCATCGCCGCCGCATATTGATTTTCCGTCTGGTTGAAGAATCCCCCGTTGCGACTCGGATCGTTCATCGCCGCATCGACATCGCTCAACGTGCTGTTGTCCGGATTGTTGCTGGCCGCCGGCCCCGACGAACCGCCCGTCGTGCGCCGCGCCTTCGAGCTGAAACCGTAGCTGAAACCCGTGCTGAACGAGGTGAGCCGCGCCAGCCCTTTGCCGTGCGCCGCCACGAAGCGGTTGATGCGCCGTCCCGTCTCGTCCACCATATACGGGTCAAACGAGGCATTGATATTCAGACTCACCCCCTTGAAGAGCGTCGTCCGGGCGGTGACCGAAAAGACGCTGAGTTTCAGGGAATCGGCCAGAAAATTGTACCCCGAACTGATATTGAACGCCTCCAGCAGTTTGATTTTCCGCATCCCACTCGTATCCCGCGCGCTGGGCACCTTGAGTTCCAACGTATTCCCGATACTGAACCCCAGCGACATGCTTTCGCCGTTCCCCGGCACCCCGTACATCTCGTTGGCGAACGGCGAATAGGTCGTCGTCCCGCCATGCTTGTCGCTCTGGATCGTGCGGTAATAGCCGTACCGCTCCTTCCCGAAGTTCGGCGCATAGGAGAAGCTGACGCTCGGCGTCATCACATGCCGCAACTTGACGTTCCTTTTCCGACCGAACTCATACATCCCGTAAAGCCGTGTATTGGCCGACAGCGACGCCGCGTAGTTGTAGACGCGATAGAACCCGTGCGTGGTATCGGTATTCTCGATCCGCTCGGTCTCGGGATTCCAGTCCTGATAAATCTTGCGGAAATACCACCGTTCGGTGTAGTTGAAGGCCGGCGTCACGTTCAGGTATTTCAGGACGTTGAACGAGGCGTTCACCGGCAGCTGGTGCTGGAACCCGAACCGCATCCGTTCGAACATATCTTTCTTCATGAACTCGTTCTGCTTGAAGTTCGAGACGCTGTTCGAGAAGTTGGTCTGGAACGTAAAGGCGATCTTTTCGTACCACCGCTCCTTGCCGACCGCATTTTTGCGTTTGAAGGGGTTGATCCGCGTGACGTTGAAGACGAAGGTCGGCAAGGTGAGCGACATGCTGCTGTCGCGCATGTTCTGGCTGTGACTGGCGTTCATCGAGAACGAGAAGGGTTTCCCGACCCAATTCTTGGAGTAGGCGATCGACGAGCTGGTCTGCGACGAGAGGTAGTCGTTCATGTTCGTCGCATTGTAGCGGTTGTACTTGCTGGTGGAGTAGTTGACGCTGGCCGAGAAGGTCGAATTGGGCCGGAATTTCGGATCCTGCTGGTGCGTCCACCGGATCTGCATGTTCTGCTGATTGACGTAGTCCGCACTCCCCTTCTCGCCGAAAATGTCTTTGGCGAAGTCGAACTGAAAGTTCCCGTTGAATTTATAGCGCCGGCGATAGCTCGAGGCCGCTCCCGCCTGCCACGACCCGAGGGTGTAGATTCCCCCGGTCAGTTTCAGGTCCATGTAGTCGTTGAAGACGAAGTAGAAGCCCCCGTCGCGCAGGAAGAAGCCCTTGACGACCTCCTCGCCGACCGACGGGATGATGAAGCCCGAATGCCGCGCCCCCTGCTGCGGAAAGAAGCCGAACGGCACCCCGAGCAGATAGATCGGCACATCCTCGACCACCATGTAAGCCGGCCCGAAGACCACCTTTTTCTTGGGTTCGACCGTTCCCCTGGTCATCTGGAGGTAGAAGTGCGGACACTCCGCATCGCACGTGGTGTACCGCCCCCCTTTCATGTGCAGCACATCGTCGGGCATCTTCTTGACCAGCCCGCCGGAGATGATCCCCTCGCCCTCGCGGGTATATCCCCCCCAGATCAAGGCCTTTTTGGTGTCGATGTTGTAGCGCACCGAGTCGAGCTCGTACTCCGTGTCCGACTGGATGAACTTCGGACGCACATACTTCTCGGACAAGGTGTCGACATAGCCCCACGCCGCCACGTTTTTCTCGTCCAGATTGAGTTTGATGTGCTCCGCCTCGACCTTCAGGTCGGTGTACTCGACCCGGCCGTTGCCGTACATGTTGAGATTCCCCGACCGCACGTTGTAGACCAGCGAGTCCCGTTGTTTGAACGTGACCCGCTCCGAGAGCGAACTTCCCCGCCTCTTCCGCTCGCCGACAGGCGTCGGCAAGGTATCCCGCACCGTCGCCGCACTGTCCGCCGTATCCGCCGCCGGAGGCAGGATATCGAAAAGCGACGCGATGTCCGGCAGCGTGTCCCGCTCCACCGAATCGGCGGCAGCCGACCGAACCGCGACCGCCGCCGGCATCGGAACGGCCGCAACGGCCGTCCCCGCCCAGAGCAGAAACGCAAAAAGTGTCCGTTTTCGTAGTGCCGCGCGCAAAATTCCGATGAAAATAGGTTATTTTTGTCCTCCGTTCCCCCGCACTTCGCCGAGCCACGAAGCGACTTGCAAAAATAACGGAATTTCGGGGAATCGCAAAGCAGTACGGCATGAAGCTCCGCACCCACCTCAGGAACGTATTTTTCCTCCTGCTCAGTATGCAGCTCCCGCTCGGAGGGGCAGCCTGTGCGGCTCAGGAGAAGACCACCGGCGCCGTGCGGTGCATCGTCATCGACCCCGGGCACGGCGGCAAAGACCCCGGAGCGGTCGGGAACGGCCAGCAGGAGAAGGCCATCAACTTAGGGATCGCCCTGAAACTCGGCCGGCTCATCGAGAAACAGCTGCCGGACGTGCGGGTGGTCTACACGCGGCGCGACGACCGCTTCATCGCGCTGGACGAACGGAGCAAAATCGCCAAACAGGCCGACGGAGACCTCTTCGTCTCGATCCACACCAACTCCAGTCCGAACCGCAGCGCATCGGGCACCGAGACTTATGTCATGGGGGAGGACAAGGGTAACGAGAACCTCTCGGTGGTGATGCGCGAAAACGCCGTGATCGGCCTCGAAGCGGACTACACCTCGCGGTACGAAGGCTACGACCCCAACTCGTCGGAGTCGCTGATCCTCTTCTCGCTGATGCAATACGCCTATCGGAGCCAGAGCCTCTCGCTGGCGCAACAGATTCAAGATCAATACGTCTCCGGAGCGAAGCGGCAGAACAAGGGGGTCAAGCAGGCGGGATTCCTCGTCCTGTGGCGCACGCCGATGCCGAGCGTGCTGACCGAAGTGGGCTTCATCTCCAACCCGGAAGAGGCGAAATATTTAGGGTCGCAGGCGGGACAGGAGGAGATCGCCGCCGCGCTGTTCCGGGCCGTGAAGGCTTACAAGACGCACACCGACAGCCGCGCCCTCGCCACTCCGCCGCCGACGAAAAAAGAACCGGCCGCCAAACCGGCCGAAGGTTCGAAAACGCCGTCCAGGACACCCCAGAAATCCGCTCAGAAAACCACTCCGAAGCCCGTCCGACAGCCGACTCCGGAAGAGGAGCCGCAGCCGGTTCCCGCCGCCAAACGCGAGGTGCGGTTTGCCACCCCTCCGGCCGAGACGACACAGCCGCGACCGGCTCCGCGGCCGGCCCGACAACAGGATGTCGTCTACCGCATCCAGCTCAAAAGCGCCCTCGCCCGGATGCGGATCAGCCGCACCGAGTTCGGCCCCTATGCCGACCACATTACCGAAATGCGGATCGACGGACGCTACAAATATTTCTACGGAAAGTGTTTTTCTTACGAAGAAGCGTTACTTTTGCAGAAAGAGGTGCGGCGCACCTTCCCGGACGCGTTCATGGTCGCATTCCGGCACGACGATCCGATCCCGCTGGCCGAAGCCATCGGACGGTGAGTCGGAGTGCCCGAATCCCCCGCATTTCCGGCTGACAAACCGTAAATTATGAAAAAGAAAAAAATCTCGCGCGAGGCGCGGATCGGCATGTTCGGCATCGCCATGATACTGCTGCTCTACCTCGGAATCAACTACATCAAAAGTCGCGACATCTTCAGCCGCGACAACACCTATTACGCCGTGTACGACAACTCGGACGGTATCGAAGCTTCGTCGCCGGTCACCATCAAAGGGTTCCGGGTGGGGACGGTCGAACAGGTGTGGTACGACGTGGAGAGCGGCAAGGTCATCACCGAATTTTCCGTCAAACGCGACTACCCGATCCCCGTCGACTCCAAAGCCAAGATTACCAGCGCTTCGCTGATGGGAGCCAAGGTGATCGACCTGCAGCTGGGCTCGGAAAAGAGCCTGCTGGCGGACGGAGACACCATTCCGTCGCTGATGGAACAGGGCATCCTGCAGATGGTCAACACCGAATACGACCAGATCAAAGAGATGGCGACGACGCTCGTGGCGCGCATTTCGAAGGCTCTGGACGGCATCAACGCCGTGCTGAGCGACGAGAATGTGGCGAACCTGTCGGGTCTGCTGGCCCACGCCAACTCGATCAGCGGCAACCTGGATGCCGTGGTGGCGGGGGATTTACGACAGACGATGGCCGACCTGAACCGACTGTCGAGCCAGCTGGCCGAGGCGGCTCCGCACATGGCCGGTATCGTCGATCGGGTCGAAGGGATGGCCGACACGCTGAGCGTCAGCCTGCCGACCCTGCTGAACGACGCGACGACGGCAGTGAAACGGCTCGACGACGCGCTCGCGGCGGTCAATCGGGCGGAGGGGAGCGCCGGGAAGCTGATCTACGACCGGCAGCTGTATGACAACCTGACCCAAGCGTCGAACGAGCTGACCCTCCTGTTACAGGACATGAAAGCCAATCCGGGACGCTACATCCACTTCTCGGTATTCGGCCGCAAGAACGACTGACCATGATCTATCCGCACGATTTCGAACAACGCATCGGGTTCACCCAGATCCGGGACGCTGTTTCACAATTGTGCAGCACCGAGACCGGGCGACAACACGTGCGCGACGCCGCGTTCACCGCAGACTTCGCGACCCTCGGCCGCCTGCTGGGCGAGACGGCCGAGATGCGTGATATTCTGATCGTCGAAAGCGATTTCCCGGGCGGCAACTATCCCGATATCAATATTTTTCTGCGACGGATCCGGATCGAGAACACCTATCTGGAGCCGGCGCAGATGGTCGACCTGCAGCGGGCTTTGGAACAGCTCGGCCTGCTGACCGGCTTTTTCCGGCGGGGCGACGAGGGAGGCGATGCAGCGCCCCGACTCTACCCGCTGCTCGGCGAGCGCACCACACCGATCGAAGACTTCACCCCGCTGCACCGGGAAATCGGCCGGCTGATCGATCCGGAGAGCGGTCTCATCCGCGACAACGCCTCGCCCGAGCTCGCCCGATTGCGGCAGGCACAATACGAGAAAGCCTCGCAGGCGGACAAACGCCTTCAGGCCATTCTGCGACAGGCCCAGGCAGCCGGTTGGGTCGAGGCGGGAAGCGAAGTGTCGGTGCGCGACGGCCGCACCGTAATTCCGGTCGCCGCTGTTAATAAACGGAAAATCAAAGGGCTGGTGCACGACGAATCGGCGACCGGACGCACCGCCTATATCGAGCCCATCGAAGTCGTCGAACTCAACAACGAACTCCGCGAACTCGCCAACGAAGAGCGGCGCGAAATCGTGCGCATCCTGACCGCCTTCGCCGACCGGCTCCGGCCGGAGCTCCCCGCTTTGCTTCTTGCGGGAGCTTATCTCACCGACCTCGACTTTATCGAAGCGAAGGCCCGGTATGCCTTGCAGACCGACTCCGTGCTGCCCGAACTGCGCGACGAAGCGACCCTGCATCTGCGTCAGGCACGCCATCCGCTGCTCGAAGCGACGTTGAAAAAGGAGCAAAAGGCGATCGTTCCGCTCGACCTGACGCTGACCGCGGAGAAGTACATCCTCCTGATCTCGGGGCCCAATGCCGGCGGGAAGTCCGTCTGCCTCAAGACGGCGGGACTGCTGCAATACATGCTGCAATGCGGGTGGCTCGTCCCGGCCGACAGCGACTCGCAGATGGGGATTTTCGACAGCCTCTTTATCGACATCGGCGACCAGCAGTCGCTGGACAACGACCTCTCGACCTACTCCTCGCACCTGGTCAATATGAAAACCGTCCTGCGGCATGCCGACGAACGGTCGCTCGTGCTGATCGACGAATTCGGATCGGGCACCGAGCCGGGAACGGGCGGGGCGATCGCCGAAGCGGTGCTCCAGCGGCTCGAAGAGCGACACGTGCGGGGAATCATCACCACCCACTACGCCAACCTGAAATACTATGCGGCGGGGGCGGCGGGGATTGCCAACGGCGCCATGGCGTTCGACCTGCAGAACATCCGGCCGCTGTTCCGGTTGGAGATGGGACGGCCCGGGAGTTCTTTCGCATTCGAGATCGCGCGGAAGGTGGGTTTGCCCGAAGAGATCGTCCAGGCGGCACAGGAGAAGATCGGCGCCGCGCAGGCCAATGCCGAGAAGCATATCCGCGAGGCGGCGCGGGATAAGCGGTACTGGGAATCGAAGCGCGAGCGGATTCGGCAGGCGGAGAAAAATATAGACCGGACGGCGGCTCAATACGAGATGCAGCTGTCGGAGATTCAGACGGAGAAGGCAAAAATCCTGAAAGAGGCGCGCGCGGAGGCAGAACGACTTTTAGCAGAGGCCAACCGTCAGATCGAGCGCACGATCCGCGAGATTCGCGAGTCGCAGGCCGAACGGGAGCGCACAAGACAGGTACGGGGAGAATTCGACGCCTTCCGCACCTTGATTGCGGGGAGCGAGACGGCGGCGTTGCCGGAATCGGAGGCCGACGATCCGATCGCCCGGAAGATGAAGCAGCTGCGCGAGCGTGAACAGCGGCGAAAGGAGCGCAAGGCGCAACGTGCGACCGCTTCGGATACGGATGAGGGAGCTGCGCCGGAGAGACCGGCCAAGCCCAAAGAGATTGAAGCGGGATTTCATGTCCGGATCAAGGGGCAGCAGACGGTGGGCGAAGTACTCGCCTTGCAAGGCTCGGGAAAGGCGACGGTGGCATTCGGACACGTGACGACCGTGGTGGACAAGAGCCGGCTGGAGATCGTCCCGCACGCGGAGTACAAGAAATTACAACGGAAAAGCAGCTCCTCCTTCCCGACGTCGGCATCCACGGCGGCAGAGAGCTACGACACGTCGAAAAAACGGCTCAACTTCAAGCAGCAGCTGGACATTCGCGGGATGCGGGCAGCCGAGGCGCTGCAGAGCGTCGAGGCCTTCGTCGACGAGGCGATCATGCTGGGATTCCCGCAGGTGACGATTCTGCACGGTAAGGGGACGGGAGCGTTGAAGGAGGAGGTGCGGCGCTACCTGCGGACGGTGCCGCTGGTGGTTTCGGCCACCGACGAACACGAGGAGTTCGGCGGAGCGGGAATTACCGTCGTGCGGCTCGATGTGGAATAGCTCTGAGAGATATTCTACACATCCGCCTCCCTCTCAAAATCATTCGCATGGGAAAATTATACCTGATACCGACGCCGATCGGCGAAACCGCCTCCTGGGACGTCACGCTGCCGGCCGAAAACCGGCGGGTGCTGGACGAGATCGGTTATTTCGTGGTGGAAAACACGCGCACGGCGCGGCGTTTTCTGGCCCGGAGCGGAGTGCGGCGACCGATCGACGAGCTGACTTTCACGGAGCTGAACGAGCATACGCCGCCGGAGGAGGTGGCACCGATGCTGGAACCGCTGCTCGAATGGGGCGAAAACATCGGCGTGATGTCGGAAGCAGGCCTGCCCTGCATCGCAGACCCGGGCGCACTGCTGGTCGCCGCGGCTCACCAGCACGGGGTCGAAGTCGTGCCGCTCGTCGGCCCGAACTCGATCACCCTCGCGCTGATGGCTTCGGGAGCCAACGGACAGTCTTTCGCTTTCAACGGCTATCTGCCGGTGAAAGGGCCGGAGCGGCAGCGCGCCATCCGCCGTTTCGAGCGGCGAGCTCAGGAGGAGCGGCAGACACAAATCTTTATCGAGGCACCGTATCGGAACGGGCGGCTGTTCGACGACCTGCTGGCGGTCTGTCAGGCCGACACCCATCTCTGTGTGGCCTGCGACCTGGCGGAGCCGGAACAGTATATCCGCTCGCAGCGGATAGCGGAGTGGAAAAAAGGCGGGACGCCTCCTTTCGAAAAGCGTCCCGCCATCTTCATCCTGTTCTAATTCTAAACCTAAGGCTGGCCCTGAAACATCCGGACAATCATTCATCCCCCTCATCTTCAGTCTCCTCCGGCCACTTCTCCAGTACCCGGATCCGGTACCGCATCGGCTGATACGGCAACACCTCCGGCGTAACCGTCGTACTCCCCGCATCGCCCTGCGCCCATGTGGAGACCGTCACCACCTCCGCCACCTCTCCCTTCCGCATCCCCTGCACCGCTATATACAGCACCTTATTGGTCGAAGCATTCGCCCCGGCGCTCCCCTGCAGCAACAGCGGATCATACGCCGTCTCATCCAATCCGTTGCCCGACGAGGTGGCCGTAAAATGCCATTTCGCCGCCACCGTATCCACGTTGGTCGCCGCCAGGAATCCGTCCATAAAGTACTCTTCGTAAAACACATAGACCGACGAGTCCTTCGTAATGGTATCCCCCGTCGGATTGTGTTTTTCGATGTGCATGAACATCCCCACGGTATCGTTCCGATAGTCCGTCCCCCAGTGCTGCCGCGCATACCGCTCGGCCGAATCCCGTTCCCAGACGAACGGCGACATGGTCAGATCCCGCAACCGCATCTCGAACATGATGGGCATCATGGCATACGTCACATTCTCCCCGGCATAGGCATCGTTCATACCCATCGAATAACTGTACCCCTTGTCCATCGGGATATAGACCCTCACCGAATCCCCCACCCGCATCGTCTGCAGAGCCTGCCGCAACCCGTCGCACAACTTGGTGGAAGAGGTCGAGAACTCCAGAAAATCATCGGCATAGTGGGTCATATAGGAGAACTTCCCCACCCGTCTCGAGATCGAATCCGACCGGGTCACGAACACCGTCCCGTCGAGCGTTTTCCCCGTATAATCGAGCGTCAGCCAGCTGTATCCCAGCACCGGCACCGCTCCGCCCTCCGGCCCCCGTTCGACGAACTCGACATAGACGTCCTGACACGGATTGGCATACGCCGCCGGCGCATACTTGGCCACCCAGGCGTCAAACGTTTCGCGGGCCATTCCGGCAGTAATATCAGGCGCTTTCTTCGCACAAGACCATCCCGCCGCCATTCCGGCGACAAGCATCGCCGCTGCGAGCACCCGTTTGTCGAATCGCATCTTTTTCAGTCCGTTCATGTTCATTGCAAAGTCCTCCCCCGCCGGGAGAGATCTCGGACAAAGATAACGTTTTCCGGTTTCATCCGCAACAGCTTTCCGGTCGTCGCCCGCTGCGGAGCGGAGCCGCTCGGAACCGCAAAGCAACAGGATCGACACACCACTGCCCAAACCTCCTCCCGCACAGGACACAAGCGCTCGACTGTGCAGTTTTAAGGTTCATTCATCCACTGAGCCACCTCTCTTTTTATCTCGACACATGCCGGCGAAACGATTTTTTCCCGAAAATTCAGAATATCATTCCCCAACAACCGCATTTTTGCTTTTTGCCCCGTCTCCCGATATAATTTCGTTAACAAATATAACGGATAGATACGATTCGGAACACCATGCACCGCACGTAAATAGCATTTTTCGGCCTGTAAAAAGTTTCCCAACATTTTATGATTATTTCCCATCACATTCCAAAACATCGGATCGGCACTCAACAAAACTCCCTGCATCAACACGTCATTGCTGTTTTTGTAATCTCCCACAAAATGCAACGAATGGCCGTACTCAAACAAAAATTCCGGTTCTGTCTTTAGATAAGGAAACAAGAGTTTTGCACTCCGCACCACCTGACCATACAATTTCATATCATACATCATCCGATCTGTCCGCCACTCCTCATAAGCCTCTTTGCGCGGTCGTTCAGCTAACAGAATAAATATCGTCCACGTCAATACAAGCACTATCCAACATCCTGCAACACCGTATCGATGCACCCGTATTCCAGCCGCCGCCGGAGCCGCAACCGCCAACAAAAACATACCGACTAACAGAAACTCTGTCAATGCAAAAGGATATGACCCACCTGCAAAAACCGCCAACCCTACTGTACCAAAAAAGAGTCCTCCTGTCGTTTTTCTCCGCCGCCAAAGCCCCCAAAGTCCCAGTCCCGCCATGGTCATAAATCCCACAAACCCAATTGCACCTCCTTCAACCAATATTTGTACATATTCATTAAAAGCATATTGCGGAGCACCTGCCACAAGAACTTCTGCAGCCAAACGCGGATCTGTAAAATATTCGGCCTGACATTCACCATACCCCCCTGCAAATCGTCCGAAACCACACCCTGTCACCGGATCATCCCCAATCATCCGAGTCGCAATTTTCCAGATCAACCATCTTCCTTCTGCTGAAGCCGCTTTCAATCGCCACATTCCTATCCCTCCGACAACAAATCCAACGACTGCAATAACGGTCAAACAAATTATCACCCGACGATGTTCAATGATAACTGTTTTCAAGGCAGCACCATACCGTTCTCCCAACACAGCCAAACATCCCGTAAACGCTGCTAACCAAGCCATACGGCTCCATGTGATCGGGAGCAAAACGAGCCCAAAAAAGAAACCCCCTCCTGCCAACCACCGACAAACCATCCCCACTCTGCTTTTTTCCCGCCGAATCATACCATATAAAGCGATCGGCACAAACATCGCCAAAAATCCGCCATACGGCCCTGGATTAAAAAACGTCCCCGTCACTGTATACAACCCATGATTTGAAAGCATCCATCCACCATGTTGTAACAGCCCGAGAATAGCTTCATATCCCGCACAAAGCAACAATATACCGGTTAATATGCGAAAAATCCGCTCCGAAGTAAATAGAATACGCAAGCCTGCATACCAAATCCCCATACCAACCGAAAGAACCACTTGTCGAGGATTAGCCGCACCCCACCCAAGAGTATTGAACAGATAATACCCGATAAATATCCCAACAGCCCCATCAATCCATGTTATTCTGTAACTATTTTCCTTACGCCGTAAACTACCAACTGCCCACACGGCTACTGCCACGGAAAAAACTACCAAACACGACAAAAAAGTAAAGTATTTGGCCATCACCAATCCGTTATACAACGCATTCGACGTCACCAGAATCACATAAAACATGACAGCCGCCAGCCCGGCCACCACCCACTCGCCAAGTACCGCAAGATTCTCTTTTCTCATAGTTTCAAAATTTAAAGATCGTATTTTTGTATTTAAAAAGCAAACACTTTGAATTTTATGGATACACATTTAAAAAGTCGAATTCAGAAATGGAGCCTCCGCATCATCGGTCTGCTAATCGGGCTATTCATTTTGAAATATCTGTTTTGGATTTTCGTATGGGACCGCTATCCGGTTCCGACTGATTCCATGTATCCAACCATTCATCCCGGCGACCGCATTCTGGTAAACAAGCTACTTGCCGGCGCACGAATCTACCGATCACTCGACTTTTTAAGCGACGCCTCCGAACCATCCGTATTCCGCATCCCTGGCTTCCGGCAGTTGCAAAGAAACGACATCATAGTTTTCAATTTCCCGAACATCGGCGACCACGGCATCCACTTTCGGATCAACCAAATGTACGTCAAACGGATCGTCGGCCTGCCTGGCGACACCCTTTCGGTGGTCGACGGCCATTACCGCATCTCCGGCCACGCCGACCCCGTAGGCTATCTTCCAGCTCAACAGGAATTGGCCCATATGCCCGACAGCATAGCCCGCCACAGTCCGCACCGGATTTATCCGTGGTGCGTTCCGGAATGGACTATTCGGAATTTCGGACCGCTTCTCGTACCCCGACAAGGCGAAACGATTCATCTAGACAGCCTGACATTCGCCCTCTATCAGCCTATCATACGCCGCGAAACCGGACAGGACGCCGTCGAAACCCCAACCGGCTATTATCTTATCGGAGGACATCTCACCACAAAATACTGTTTTCGAGATGATTATTATTTTGTCAGCGGCGACAACGGCCTCACCTCATTTGACTCCCGTTATTTCGGATTCGTTCCGGCCGACTATATCGTCGGTATCGCTACCCATATCTGGGATTCACACGATCCGACGACCGGCCGCCGACGTTGGGAGCGATATGGCCAGTCTTTGTAGCCTATCATTAAATTTTTCATTCCACAGAACAAAACAATTGAGAAATATCTATCTTCGTAACGATAATGAAGTTCCATCGAAAGATACGGAAAGATATTTAAACTATAAATCGTTTTTATGTTTTTATGTCAATAAAATACTATCTTTGCAAAGGCAAAACACAGAGTTCGCTCAAGATCATTCATTAACCTAAAAACCAAATGATTATGAAAAAGAAGGTTTTATTCGGAGCTTTTGCCGCCCTTTGCCTCAGCACAGGAATTACAGCTGCTGTACATTACTCCGACAATATTTTGTTGTGGAGTAACCTGACGTTAAACAACGTCGAATCATTTGCAGACTGCGAAGTACATAATGCTGGTACAGTAATCGCATCTTGCGTAGGCGAAACAGGTACCTGTTCTCTTCCTGCCAGTGACAACCGTACCGTTATATGCAAAGGAGTAAGACAATGAGTATTTACCCTGACTTTATTCTTAATAAGATTTTTTTAAATAACTTCTCAATGAGAAAACATCTAATCGTTGGTTTTTGTGCTGTTTGTTGTTTCAGCATAGGTCTGTTAGTGGCAAAAAACATTTCTGGCATGTCAGTGCTTAATATGAATAACATCGAATCACTTGCCGAATGTGAGGTATATGACAATCAAGGAAATGTACTTGGCGGATGCCGAGGAAACGGCAGTATTTGCTGGTTTGACAACGTATCTTGCTACGGCACCCCTTTCTCTAATTGATTCTTAAAAGAAGGAGATTTGTGTATTGTTAACACAAATCTCCTTTAAATTTCATCAAGACATGAAACACATTGCTATTTTGTATGGTTTATTAGCCTTTTTATTAGCCGGATGTATCTCTCACTCAGAACAAAGAGTTGTCATGCAACTCTCTCCCTCGATAAAAACCGAAACCAAAGCATTGAATGCCGATACTTTATCCTTGGCCCAAGAATTTTTGTATGCGAAACAATATTTCGTGTATCAAGACACCGTTCTTATTGTAATAAACACACCTTCTGAAGATGCTCCATTCATCGAGCTCTACAATTTAACAAACAATCAGCAAATCGGGGGTTATATTCGGTTAGGGAAAGGCCCGGGAGAAATGTTATTACCTTTCATTGAATTAGAACAAAACACATTAAAGATATCCGATCCTGTCCGACAACAATTGACATTCATCGACTTGGATGTAGTGCTCAAATCCCCGGAAAACTACCACATACCGTCATTTGAAAAGTGTCAAGTATTTTCGTACGGAAAAAATCGACTGGCAAACGGTCAGTTGGTATTCGAGAATCCATACTGTTTCTACGACAAGCGATCTGGTTTGGGAAACAAAACGTATCGTCTCTTGATCGGTGATTCCAACACAACTGATACAGATTTCGGAGAATTTGATTATCAGACTCGCAACATAGCACAAGGCAATTTATTTCTCAGCCCGACGAAAGACAAACTGATATACATACCTTTACGTCAACCAAACATCGAAATTTACGACACATTAGCAAATCCGCTCAAGACCATTCAAGGCCCCGACGACTTTCACGAGGTACAATATAAGATTTATGATAAGTGCGAAGTGATTTTTGGCCCGCTCGTTCCATACACCTATTTGGCATATACTTACAACAACGATTATTTTTACGTGGCTTATACAGGCGATCTCATCGACTTTCAGACAAAAAGTGAAAAAGATCTGCACACATGGATTTTCCAATTCGACTGGGACGGAAACTTTATTGACAGTTACTATTATCCAGCCTACATCAATGCTATCTCAATCAGTAAAGATGGCCGTTCGATCTATGCTACATCTCACGATCCGGACAATATGCCCATACTCGTAAGACTCAGCACCATCAACAATTAAGTAAAATGAACCGATACATTTGCCTCTTATTGATCGTCGGAGGATTGACGTCTTGCGGCAATCCAGTTAAAACTAAAAACGAGAACCGCATAAATGAACAAATAACAATTCTCACAACAATTGTCAACAACTGCGACACTACCCAATCAAAAGCAGTTTCTGCTATAAATCAAATTAAGCACCTCAATGCTGTAATAGACTCAGTACTTATTGATAAACAAGGATATAGTATGTTTTATCTACTCAATTCCGGATGCTCTGTCTGTATCGGCCAACTACTTGATTTTTGTAATATTCTTGGTCAAACTGACCTAAAAATTCCCCTATACATCATTCCTGTCAGCCGACATCATGTACCACTCATTGAATACTATCTCGAACAAGGAGACTCATCATATACATTCGACAGACAAGTAATCAGACATTCTTTGCCTGGCAACGCCATTTCGGCATTGAATAAAACAGTCGTAGTTACTCACAATAATCGAATTATCGAGCAATTCATCTTCGAATAAAATCCACCCTCCACACACCAACTACGTATTTGAACTTGTGCTTGCCCTCGGCGAAATGATTGGAAACAAATATTGTGACACCGGGTATGATGGTGATATGTGTACCATTATATTTGATGCAAAAGGAAAATCGTTTACATTGTTTCATTACAACTGATTTTAACACAACCGACTCAATCATAATATCACGATCTTGGCTCCGAAATATTATATCCAGAATCTGCAAGCAAAATTTCAACGTTTGCAGGCTTCGTACAATTATGCCATAGTTGACTACGATTCCATTCCACAAAACAACATCCTCCGCCTCATGAACGAATCCCTTCTATTTCGTTGGAAAGATAAAACGGCAATCGATATTTTCATTCCCAGCAAAAGCAACTCAAAATATTCAGAACTATATTACAACTATCTGAACGAATAACTCGCTAAATCTCTTCTCGATAGATGATAACAAACCGAATCGCAATCATCGTATCGTTTCTCTTGGCATGTGGAGCGACAGCCATCGGTTTCAGGAAACACATTCTGGATCGATGGTACCAGTGGCGTGCCGAACGATTTCTCGACACGAATATAATCGGATATGGTTGGACGGAAGATCATCTGCTCAATCCCCGTACGGGCGACACCATTCTTTTTACACCCTACGACTACAAGACTCTTTACCGAGCTAAAGACACACTAGATTCCCTCCGCCGCATCTATCGGGCGACCCACACCGTTCATCGGGACGCCGACCTGCTGTCACCCGAACTCCGACGACAGATCGTTCGTACCGCTCTCGAACGCTGGCAAGGTTCCCCTTACGCTCGCGGCATGTCATTTGCCGACTTTTGCGAATACCTACTTCCCTACCGAGCAGGAAAAGAGCCGTTCGACCGGCGAATCGGAGATACGATTCGTATTCGCTATGCCCATCTGCTCGACTCCGCAGGAAATGACCCTATTGTTGCGGCTTCACTTATCAACAATGATATAAAGGACTGGATGATTTTTGATTTGCGCTCGCACGCTTTGCTCAACGAGCCTTCTATTTCCGAATTGATGGCAGAAGGGAAAGGAAGTTGCCGCGCCATATCGGCCCTTTTCGTGCAAATCATGCGTGAACTGGGAATTCCTGCCGCCATAGACGAGTGTCCGGCTTGGGCCCATCGCAATTCCGGCCACGAATGGACAGTTGTCCGAGATACAACCGGTCGATGGCAACCATTCGAACCTGCGGAATTCAACCCGGACGGATTCCGTTCTGTCTGCGAAAACACACGAACGCCCAAAATATTTCGCCGTACCTACTCTTTCGATCCTACGTTCTACCCTCCTGTCGAACCGGGAGATATTCCACCGCTTTTCACCACGTTCAACCGTAAAGATGTAACTGCACAATACGTTCCCGTATCGGACGTAACCGTCGCTCCGAATCAAAATCTTGACAAAAACAACGGCATCCTTTACCTGGCCGTTTTCAATGCCGCCGCATGGCAGCCGGTAGCATGGGCTCCGCTGAGAAACGGAACAGCGACATTCACGGACATGGGGAACAACGACATTCTCTATTTGCCGATCTTTTATCGCAGCGGACGAAACTATCCGGCAGGCAGACCGTTCGTACTGACTTCATCGGGACATAAACGGGAAATTCTTCCCGACTCCGTGCATACGCAACACCTTGACATGGAATTCGTCAATCTGTACTGGACAGTTCGTTGGGACACATTTTATCCGGCCGACCGCACACCACTCGAAATCTATCATTGGGCAGACAACGATTGGCACTTCTGCGACTCTTGTCGAGTCGGCATGCCTCCAAACTACGAAATCCATTTCGAAGGATTACCTGTCGGAGGTCTGTATCTAATTCGCGGCACCTTGTGGGACAACACTTGGCAGCGCCCCTTTATGGCCGACAGCACAAGCACCGGTTCTGTCTGGTATTAATACCTGTTCTATTCATACCTCAGCGCCTCGACCGGATTCAGCGCAGCCGCCCGACGGGCCGGCAGGTAGCCCGAACCGATTCCCACCGCCAGACACAGTCCGATCCCGACCAACAGCCATCCCCAAGGCACCACGAAAGCTCCGCCCGTCAGCAGTGCGATCAGGTTGCCGCACGCAATGCCCAATACGATTCCGCAGATGCCACCCAGCTGACTGATCAGAATGGATTCGAAGAGAAACTGCTGCCGGATCATCCGCGGTTTCGCCCCCAGCGCCATCCGCGTGCCGATTTCGCGCGTCCGCTCGTTGACCGCCACCAGCATGATGTTCATCAGCCCCACCGCCGCCCCCAGCAGCGTGATGATCCCCACGATCGAAGCCACCAGCGTGACCGTCGCCAGGTCATTGGCCAAAAGTTCGATCAGCACATCGCTCCGTTCCACCGCGAAATCCGCAGCCTCACCCGCCCCCAGCCGCCGGATCGAACGGAACAGCCCCTCCGCCTCGCTCATCGCCAAGTTCAGCAGCCGCGGATCGGTCGGCACCACCGAAATCGCCGTACTGGCATGGATCCAGGAAAAAGTCCGCCGCGCCGTCGTAATCGGAACGATCGTCCGCAACCCTTCATTATTATCCATACCCAGACTGTTCCCCCGAGCAGCCAGCACGCCGATCACCTCATAGCGGCTGCCCGAAACGTTTATCATCTTTCCGACCGGCTGTTCGCCATTCGGGAAAAGCAGTTCGGCCACCTTGCTCCCGATGATGATGACCCCATCGCCCCGCTCGACCTCCTGTCTGGAAAAGTTGCGCCCCTCGGCCAGCTCCAGACCGGAGTTCGGCAATCCGTTTTCGTCGAACGCCGCCACCGTCAGATTCGGATTGGTCTCGTTCGATCCGTACCGCGCCGTCGCCCCGCCCCCCAGATACATCGACAACGAGACGGAGGCCGGCAATTCGAAACGGTCGCGGAACTCGCAGGCCTGCTCGTACGGAATGAAATTGTCGTTCCGGGTGCGTGCGCCGCGCCCCATGCCGAACATCTGCCGGTCGCGGATCGAAAAACCGTTGGTTCCCATCGAGGCGAACGACTCGACCAGACTCTCCTTAATCGATTCGATCGCCGTGACGATGCCCACCAGCGACAGAATGCCGATCGCGATAATGGTGATCGTCAGGATCGAACGGAGGCGATTTCCCACGATCGAAGCGAACGAGAGCCGCAGGTTTTCCCGGAAAAATGTACCGAATTGCATAGTCTGAGGGTCGATAAGTCCGGCTAAATTACTAACTTGCCGCTTAATTTAAAACAAAACGGTTTACAATCATGACTCTGATCAAATCCATCTCGGGTATCCGCGGCACGATCGGCGGTACACCGGGCGACGCGCTCACACCGCTCGATTTAGTGAAATTCACGGCCTCGTACAGCCGGTGGCTGGCCGAACAGACGCCGGAAGCGACGCAGGCAGGTCGGAAACTGCGGGTCGTGGTGGGACGCGACGCGCGGCTGTCGGGCGAGATGGTGGCCGACGTCGTCGAAGGAACCCTGATGGCCTGCGGCGTGGATGTCATCTCGATCGGGCTGGCGACGACCCCCACGACCGAGATGGCCGTGACGGGCCACGGTGCGGACGGCGGGATCATCCTCACGGCCAGCCACAATCCGAAACAATGGAATGCCCTGAAACTGCTCAACCGGCAGGGCGAATTCCTCAATGCGGCCGAAGGGGCACGGGTGCTGGAGATTGCGGAGACGGACGGATATGCGTTCGCCGAGATCGACGGCATCGGCAGCGTGATCTCCCGCGAGTCGTACGACCGGCAGCATATCGACGCCGTGCTGGCACTCCCGCTGGTGGATGTCGAGGCAGTGCGGAACGCGAAGTTCAAGGTGGTGGTGGACGCGGTCAATTCGGTGGGCGGCGTCGTGATGCCGGCCCTGCTGAAGGCGATGGGAGTCGAGGTGGTGGAGCTGAACTGCACGCCGGACGGACGGTTCGCACACAATCCGGAACCGATTCCGGAACACCTGACCGAGATTTCGGCTTGCGTTCCGGCCGTGGGAGCTGATCTAGGTGTCGTGGTCGATCCGGACGTGGACCGGCTGGCACTGATCAACGAAGACGGGACGATGTTCGGCGAGGAATATACGTTGGTGGCGGTGGCGGACTACGTGCTGTCGCAGACGCCGGGGAATACGGTGTCGAACCTGAGCTCGTCGCGGGCTCTGGCGGATGTGACGGCGCGCTACGGCGGTTCGTATGCCGCGGCGGCGGTGGGCGAGGTGAATGTGGTGGCGAAGATGCGCGAGACGAATGCCGTGATCGGCGGCGAGGGGAACGGCGGGGTGATCTATCCGGCGTTGCACAGCGGCCGGGACGCGCTGGTCGGGGTGGCTCTGCTGCTGACCTATCTGGCGAAAACGGGTAAAAAACTGTCGGAACTGAAAGCGACCTACCCGGCCTACTACATTTCGAAAAACCGGATCGACCTGGTGCCGGGGACGGACGTGGACGGCATTCTGGCAAAAATGAAAGCAAAATACGCTTCGGAGAAGGTGAACGACATCGACGGGGTGAAGATCGACTTCCCGACCGAATGGGTGCATCTGCGCAAGTCGAATACGGAGCCCATCATCCGGATCTATGCCGAAAGCCGGGACAAAGCGGCGGCCGATGCGTTGGCCGAACGGATCATCCGGGACATCAAGGCTTTGCTGTAACGGGCTGCCATGCTGCACGGCCCTCTGCGCCTGTGTATAAAGAACGAGCGCTTTTCCGACCGGGTCGGAAAAGCGCTCGTCTCATTTTTTGCGAGCCGCAAAAATCGCCTTACTTCTTCGATTCTTCGAGCGATACCTGACGGAATTCCTTCATCAGTTTGGTCAGTTCCAGCGTAGCCTTACGAGCACGCGTCCCCGCAGCTTTGTTGCCTTTTTCGCACTGCAAAGCAGCGTTTTCCTGAAAGTTCGCAATCTCAGCGGCGATCTTTTCGAGCAGTTGTTTCATAATGATGATTTGGTTAAGTTTTCGAGGCCAAAAATACGAAAATCCCGAAAAATACAAACCCTCCCGGCTCTTTTCCGATCGACGGAAAGGCACATTTTTTCGGAAGTCGCTCTAAAATCCGTTCTTAGCCGGAAGCAAAACGGGCGGTCGATCCGTCGATCGACCGCCCGTTCAGTACTCCGGGCGGGACTTGAACCCGCACAGCCGCAATGGCCAAAGGATTTTAAGTCCTTCGTGTCTACCATTCCACCACCGGAGCCTCTCGCGCGACGCACCAGGAGCATGCGCCCGCTTGCGGAGGCGAAGGTAGCGATTCCGCGCCGAATCCGCAAATAAATCTCCCGGACGCCCGGGCCGACGGAGGGTTCGCAACGATAAAATCGTTATCTTTACCCGAAAACCAACCGTTCGAAGATGAAAACAAGGAATTATCTGCTTCTGGCCCTCGGCCTCTGGTGCTTCGGCTCGCCGAACGCCCGGGCCGACCGGCGCGAATTTCTGCTGGAAAAGGGGTGGCGCTTCACCCGCACCGACGACTCGGCCGCCCTCCGCACGGACTACGACGACAGCCGGTGGCAGACCGTCACGGTGCCGCACGACTGGGCGATCTACGGGCCGTTCAATCCGAACAACGACAAACAAAATGTCGCCATCGTGCAGGACGGGCAGGTCGAGCCCAGCGAACATGCCGGACGGACAGGCGGGCTGCCGTTCGTGGGTACCGGATGGTACCGGACGCGGTTCGACGTGCCGGAGTTCGGCCGGGATTCGACCCGACGGGCGACCCTGCTCTTCGACGGGGCGATGAGCGGCGCACAGGTGTGGGTCAACGGGCAGCGGGTCGGCGAGTGGCCCTACGGCTACAACTCGTTCCACTTCGACGTAACGCCGTACCTGAATGCCGACGGGATGAACAATACGGTGGCGGTGCGGTTGGAGAATCTGCCGGAGTCGTCGCGGTGGTATCCGGGAGCGGGTTTGTACCGGAACGTGCACGTGGTGGTAACCGACGGGGCGCACATTCCGGTTTGGGGGACGTATGTGACCACGCCGGTGGTGAACGAGCGGTTCGCAAAAGTGAATCTGAAGACGGAGGTCATATTACCGGAAACCGTCGAAACGAACCGCTACCGGCTGGTGACGGAAATCCGGGACAGCGCGGGAAACAAGGTGGCGGAGACCACGACACGGCTGACCGATTATGACGAGGGTGTCTTGACACAGGATCTTGTAGTCGACCGTCCGGCGTTGTGGGATTTGGAGAATCCGGTGCTTTATACGGCTGTGTCGAAGCTGTACGAGGGGGATGACCTGAAGGACGAATACAGCACGCCGTTCGGGATTCGGACGATCGAGGTGCGGCCGGACGACGGGTTCTATCTCAACGGCAAAAAAACGGTTTTCAAGGGGGTCTGCAACCACCACGACCTGGGGCCGCTGGGGGCGGCGGTGAACGAGGCGGCGATCCGGCGGCAGGTGCGGATGCTGAAGGATATGGGTGCCAACGCGATCCGCACGTCGCACAACATGCCGGCGCCGGAGCTGGTGCGAGCCTGCGACGAGATGGGGATGATGCTGATGGTCGAAACGTTCGACGAATGGCGGTCGCCGAAGTGCCAGAACGGCTACAACCGGCTGTTCGACGACTGGGCGGAAAAAGACTTGGTCAATGTGATCCGCCACTACCGCAACGCGCCGAGCGTGGTGATGTGGTGCATCGGCAACGAAGTGCCGGAGCAGGGGATGGAGCACGGAGCGAAGATCGCGCACTGGCTCCAGTCGATTGCGCACCGCGAAGACCCGACGCGGCCGGTGACGCAGGGGATGGACAATCCGGGGGCGGTGATCAACAACAACTTCGCGGCGGTGATGGAGGTGCCGGGATTCAACTACCGGCCGTTCATGTATCCGGAGAACTACCGCAAGCTGCCGCAACGGATCATTCTGGGGACGGAGACCGCCTCGACTCTTAGTTCGCGCGGGGTCTATAAGTTTCCGGTGGTGCGGGCGGCGATGAAGACCTATCCGGATCATCAGGCATCGTCGTACGATGTGGAACACTGCGGCTGGTCGAACCTGCCGGAGGACGATTTCATCCAGCACGAGGATTTGCCGTATGCCATCGGGGAGTTCGTCTGGACGGGATTCGACTACCTGGGCGAGCCGACGCCGTACTACACGAACTGGCCGAGCCACAGTTCGCTGTTCGGGATCATCGACCTGGCGGGAATTCCGAAAGACCGCTATTACCTCTACCGCAGCCACTGGAACCCGACCGAGGAGACGCTGCATATCCTGCCGCACTGGACGTGGCCGGAGGAACGGATCGGGGATACGATTCCGGTCTTCGTCTACACGAATTACCCGTCGGCCGAGCTCTTTATCAATGGGGTGAGCCAGGGGATTCGCACGAAGGATACGACGATCAGGGTGGAGGGTTCTTATACGAAGGAGGCACAGGCGTCGTTCGAGCGGCAGAAGCGTTACCGGCTGATGTGGATGGATACGAAATATGAGCCGGGGACGGTGCGCGTGGTGGCCTATGATTCGACGGGCCGGGCGATGGCGACCGAGGAGATTCGTACGGCAGGAAAGCCGCATCGCATCGAACTGACGGCGGATCGAACGGTGCTGGATGCGACGGGCAAAGACCTCTCGTTTATCAACGTGCGGGTGGTGGATAAGGAGGGGAACCTGTGCCCGGAGGACACGCGTGAGATCAGATTCAAGGTGAAGGGCGCGGGGAGTTACCGTGCGGCGGCGAATGGCAATCCGGCTTCGCTGGAGCTGTTCCACCTGCCGCAAATGAAGCTCTTCAGCGGCCAGCTGACGGCGATCGTACAAAGTGCGGAGGCGCCGGGCGAGATTGTTTTCGAAGCGACGGCGCCGGGTGTCAAAGGTGCGAAGCTGACGCTGCAGGCAAAATAAGCGTTTCCGATTATTCATATGAAAATCAGGTTTTGCAAGCTAAATTGCAAAGCCTGATTTTATTTTTCTAAAGCACGTTTGTTCTTCTAAGGTACGCGAGAAAATGCTCCAAACCCAACACCCCGCCCCGGGCTACCGTCATACAAACTCCGGGACACTGGTATATATCGGTTGTCACGGATTCAGCTGGTCGTCCGCAACGAATGACATTGATGGAGCATATCTGACATTCAGTACCGCTGATCTTGAGCCCAGTTTTGTAAACAGCCGTACCTACGGCTTTCAGTTGCGTTGCCTCTCGGAATAAACAGGAAACGAAACACCCGCCCCGGGCTTCCGCGACGCAGGACATCGCGGAGGGCTAGGTGGCTTGTTGGATACCGGTTATTACGGTTACAGTTGGTCCTCATCGGTTAATCAAATTCAAGGACAATTTTTGAATTTTTCCTCCGGATACCTTCGTACCAGTGATACAAACTGCCGCGCCTACGGTCTTCAGTTGCGTTGCCTCTCGGAATAAACGGACGCGCTACGTCTTTTACTGGCCGTGTCTACCCCAATAAAGGCAGCCTCTACCTAATCGACCGAGTTCCTGCGACCCGCAGGGTCGCGCGGGCCGGACGCCTCCCATCGGGAGGCCCGCAACTCGCCGCTCACGCGTCGAGAATTGCGGTCGCTCCCGGGCGCCGGCCTGTTCTCAACTCTGCCTCACTCGCAATACAAACGACAGTTCGACGCCAGCGGAGGCGCAACGAGCTCCGCGAAGTTGCAGTCCGCCGCGTGGGGTGGCGGCGGACTGCGCGGCTCTATGAGCCGCAAAAGCTCAGCCCAATTCACCGCCCCATCCTCGGCCTTATACGGCCCAAAGCACCGCCCGGTGTCCGCCTCACTACGGTTCCGCTATCGCTCCGCCGGTGCCTCCGGGCACTCCGAAATAGCAGCCTCTACCCTACGCGCGCTGGCGGAAATCTTGTTCAAAGCGCAAGTCGCTTTGAACGATTTCCTACTCCAGCAGTCGCGCGCGGAGCACTTTAATCGTCGCCCGCTGGGATTTCATCTCGATTTTGCTCTCCGCAAAATGAGTGAAATCCCTCTTTAAGCGGGCGGGCGACGGAAATGAGTTCTGTCCGCGCGCCTTGGTATGAGGGTACTGCGCTCGGGCCGCGCGGGCCCCACGTCCCGTGGACGGGAAATGCTACGCATTTCCACTTTTCTGCCCAGCCCAATTCATCGTTCCATGCTTCATCCACGCACTTCGACCTGTTTCTTTTGTGAACAAAAGGAACCGAAAAAACTTTAGAGCGCATCACTGCGGGATGCTTTGGCCGGGTCTACCCGCAATTTCAAACATGTTGCGCTGCGAACAGTACATGCCACACAAAAATCCGTCTTTTCTTCCGGTTTAAAACCGGAAGAAAAGACGGATAAAACTGCGCTGTAAGTCAAAAGCTACAACTGAGTCTCCGGATCGAGATTCCGACTTTCGATGTCCTTGAAATACTTATAAGTACCCACCTTCAGTTCCGAAGTGGCGTCTTCGTCGCAGACGATGATCCCGTGCGGATGCTGCTGCAACGCACTGATCGTCCACATATGGTTGATCCCCTCTTCCACCCCGTGCCGCAGAGCCCGCGCCTTTCCGTGCCCGTTCACGAGAATCAGCACCTCGCGGGCCGCCATTATCGTCCCCACACCTACCGTCAGCGCCGTCTTGGGCACTTTATTGATGTCGTTTTCGAAGAACCGCGAGTTGGCGATAATGGTATCCAGCGTCAAGGTCTTCATCCGCGTCCGCGAGGTCAGCGACGACGCCGGCTCGTTGAAAGCGATATGACCGTCCGGCCCGATCCCGCCCATAAAGAGATGAATCCCACCCAGCGCTTCGATTTTCGCCTCGTAAGCCGCACACTCCGCCTCCGGATCCGGCGCGTTGCCGTTCAGAATGTTAACGTTTTCGGGCTTGATGTCGACGTGGTTGAAAAAGTTGCTCCACATGAACGTGTAGTAGCTCTGCGGATGCTCTTTCGGGATGCCGCAATATTCGTCCATGTTGAACGTCACCACGTTGGCAAACGAAACTTTTCCCGCCTTGTGAAGCGCGATCAGCTCCTTGTACGTCCCCAGCGGCGTGGAACCGGTGGGCAACCCCAGTACGAACGGTTTCCCCGCCGTCGGAGCAAAAGCATTGATTTTGTGCGCAATGTAGTTGGCCGCCCAGCGCGAGAGGTGGGCATAATCGGGTTCGATAATCAGTCGCATATCCAGTTAGAGTTTGTTCGTTTTGTTATCGTCAGAGGCAGACCGTCCGTCCGCAGGAAGCGGCATTCGATCCATGAACAAATATAGACGATATATCGCTATTTTCCAAGTACCCGGATGCGAAGGGGCAAATCCTGTCGTCCGGCCAGAGAGGAGTCGACGTACAGTTGGTCCTCGGCCGGACCGCGGTCGGGAAAAGAGACCCGATACTCGCCCGCCGGCGGAAGCAGTTTCGTGGGGTCGGAGAGCGTATCTCGCCGAATCAGATAAGGCGCTCCGAGCATTCCGGCGGCTCGTTCCATCTCTCCGGCCTCGATCGCCCGCCGAATCGCGGTCGAGCTGATCTGTTCGTACCGCCCCAGACTGGCCGTATGGATGCCGTCGCGTTCCAAGGCTTCGATCGATCCGGAGCGGTCGTGACCGAAATGGTGCCCTTCGCCGGAGAGGACGATCTCGGCCCGCAACAGACCTCTCAGATAATCGCGGACAAAGGTTTCGCTGTCGATCCGGCTGAATTCCGGCGTAAAATGTACGACCACGACATGGTCTACCTCTGTCTCGGACAACAGGTCGAGTTTTTCGGGCAGCGTGCTCAACAGCCGATTCTCTCCCCGAAGCACGAACCGCGGATGAGGGTCGAAGGTCACTACGACCGAAGTTCCCTCTCCGCCGGGCAGATCGCGGGCCGCCGCGTTCAGCCGGTCGATCAGCAGCCGGTGTCCGCGGTGGACGCCGTCGAACGACCCCACGGCGACGGCCGTTCGATCGAACGCAGGCAGGGTCTCGAATCCGTAATGCACTTCCATGAGAGGTCTCTCCTCCGAAATTAATCCTGCACCGCAACGGAGTCCGACAAATCTCCTTTGGAGAAATAGGCTACCTTCTCCAGCAAGGTAATGATGTCGTAATCTTCGACATAGATGTCGTCCGGAAAATTGAGCGGCGTGGAGGTAAAATTGAGCACTCCGCGTATCCCGGCCCGGGTGACGGGTTCGACCATCCCGGCCGCCACCGACGAGGGGGAAGTCAGGATCACGATCCGGAGATCGAGTTTCCGGGCGGTTTCGACAAAGGTCTCCATATGATAGCACGGCACCCCCGCCACCGTATGCCCCACTTTGTTCGGATCGATGTCGAAAGCGGCGGTAATGCGCAGTTTGGAGCGTTTCCCGTTGAAATAGTGGGTCACAGCCTGAGCCAGATTCCCCATCCCGATCACGCCGACGTTCAACCCGGCCGGGCTGTCGAGCAGGGTGCCGATAAAGTCGATGAGCACCTCCACGTCATAGCCTTTCTTGGTATCGCTGCTGAAGCCGATGAGCATCAGGTCGCGCCGCACCTGAACGGCGGTAATGCCGTGCATCGAAGCGAGTTCGTGGGAATAGATATGGGTTTTTCCCTGTTTCAAGCACTCCAGCAGCATGCGACGATATTCGCTCAGGCGTTCGACGGTTCTCTCGGGGAGTCTTTTCGCGGCGGTGAGGAGAGCTGTATCGGTATTCATGGGGCTTCTCTGCCTTGGGAGATAGATTAAGGGAATCGAATGAAATTTTACGAGTAGGCAAATATACTGTTTTTTCCTGTATTCGACACCGGACAGCTCCCGCCCCGGGCAACCGCCATTCGCGCTCGGGCGATCCGGTGTACGTCGGCGGCAGCGGTTACAGCTGGTCTTCGACGGTCAGCAACACCAGTGGCGTGAACTTGTCTTTCAACGTGACGGTACTCTACCCCAGCTACACGGCGCACCGGGCCAGCGGTCTTCAGTTGCGTTGCCTCTCGGAATAAACGGGGCTGACACGGCCAATTGGGAGTGCGGCACGCACCGCCCGCCCGGCGTAAGGGCAGTACCCTCAAGCCAACCGCGCGCCGACGCCTTAAAAGGGAAATCACCCCCCCGCCCCGGGCTACCGCTATCGTGCGGACGGCGTGCAGCGTAGCATCGGCAGCGAAGGTACGATCTGGTCTTCGTCAGTACCCGGCAGTAGCACGGGCACCTGGCGTCTGTTATTCGATATGACGTACATGTATCCTTCGGATGCGAGCAGTCGCGCCCACGGTTTTCAGTTGCGTTGCCTCTCGGAATAAACGGGACGCGGCGTCTCTTTATAATGGCAGTCTCCATTCAAAGCGGGCCGAAGCCTCCCGCAGCGGAGGCCCGCAACTGACGTTGCTTTGGGCCCCG
>NZ_CAJTMN010000006.1 GCF_910577125.1 uncultured Rikenella sp. | reverse complement strand
AAAAACTTTAGAGGATGCTAACGCATCCTAAAGCTGCCGGCGGCCCAACTCTCGGCCTGTTCGTCGGGCTGTGATTTCCCGGTGGGCGCGCTTAAGGTATTACCCGTATAAATAGCGCGCCACACCGGAAACCCAGCCCGACAGACCCGCGAAGACTGAGGACTGCGGAGCCTAAGGAGTAGCGTAGCTATCTAAAAGTCTTTTGGGTACCTTTTCTTCAGAAAAGGTACGGTTCCATGCGGGTAGACACGAATAAACCAACGATTTTTCCCGCCGGCACTCGCTTTCGGTTTACTCGCCCCCACTTTGTAAATCGAAAGACCGGCGGGATTTTTTTATCTCTTTCGCCAACCATGATCGAAGTACTGTACGAAGACAACCACATCATCGTAGTCAACAAACGCCCCGGCGAACTGGTACAGCCCGACCGGTCGGGAGGCCCCGCGCTGGAAGAGACTGTAAAGGATTATATCAAAGCGAAATACGCCAAACCGGGGGCCGTCTTTTTGGGCGTCGTGCACCGGATCGACCGGCCGGTGGGAGGTGCCGTGTTGCTGGCCCGGACTTCGAAAGCACTCGTCCGGCTCAACGAACAACTGAAACAACGCCGATTCCGGAAAATCTACTGGGCTATCGTCGAAAACCGCCCCTCCGAAAAAACTGCGGCCGGAGAATTGAAACACTATATCGTCCGTAACGGAAAGACCAACAAATCGACGGCTTACGACACTTTGGCGGCCGTTCCGGAGCGCTTGCGGGCAGAAACTAAAGAGGCAGTTCTCAACTATCGTTTGCTGGCCTCCGGCGACCGTTATCATCTGTTGGAAATCGAACTGCTGACCGGGCGGCACCATCAGATCCGGTGCCAACTCAGCAAGATCGGATGTCCGATCAAAGGCGATCTGAAATACGGCGCGGCGCGCTCCAATAAAGACGGCGGGATATCCTTGTGGGCCAGACGCCTGAGTTTCGAGCATCCGGTCACGCACGAAACGATCACCGTCGAAGCACCGACACCGGCAGACGATAAACTGTGGGCCTTTTTCGAACGATCGACCTCAAACGACTAAATCTCTGATTATACGAAAGAGAGACCCGCCCCGGGCAGCCGCAATCGGGATACGGGTGCGCTGAACGGCGTCGGCAGCGGCGGTTACAGCTGGTCGTTCACTTCAGAAGATGGCGGTATCGGTGGCATGTGCATGGGTTTTGATACGCAATATCTCGCATCCAGTACCTCGGGCAGTCGTGACAACGGTTTTCCGTTGCGTTGCCTCTCGGAATAAACGGAAGCAGAGACAACCTTAGCGATGCGTAAGCATCGCTCCGTTCCGCCGGGGTCACCCGGACGCCACTCCCGGCGTAGGGCCGCAACTTCGCGGTACTCGTTTCAGCCACGCTGGTTCCGACCCGACAATCCGCCCCGGGTTTCCGCGACAGAGTCAATGGCACGCTGATTGGCATCGGCTACAACGGATTCTGCTACTCCTCTTCGGCGAATGGCAGCGGTGGAGTGTACTTGTATTTTGGCGTGACTCATCTCAACCCTAGCAGTTCAGACTACCGGGGGCACGGTATTCAGTTGCGTTGCCTCTCGGAATAAACGGTGCCTACGGGCACTCCGAAATAGCAGCCGCTACCCCAATAACGCAACCTCTGCCCCAACTACCCGGCGCCGCTGTATAACATGCGGCTACAACTCCTCCGCCTCATCACGCCGCAGCCGGCGAATCATCCGCGCCGGATTTCCAGCCACCACCGTATCATCCGGCACATCCCTCGTCACCACCGATCCGGCTCCCACCACACAACGATGGCCGATCCGAACCCCCGGACAGATCACCGCACTGCCGCCGATCCAGCAGTCGTCGCCGATCGTCACCTCCTCTCCCCACTCTTCGCCCCTGCTCCGTTCGGCCGCATCCATCGGATGCGTCACCGCATAAATCTGCACATTCGGCCCAATCAGCACCCGGGCCCCCAACCGCACCCGCCCCACATCCAAAATCACACAATTATAATTGATAAACACCCCCTCGCCGCACGAAATATTATACCCGTAATCGCAATAGAACGGCGGCCTCACCAAAGTCCCCCGCGGACAATTCGGCAACAGCTCCGCCAACAAATCCTCATGCTCGGACAAAGACCGAGCCGCCCCGGCGATATTCAACCGATACAACCGCTCCCGCACCAACGTCCGATCCCGCTCCAACTCTTCGTCGCCCGGTTTGAAAGGCTCGCCGGCCAACATTTTCGCCTTTTCGCTCTTCATCTCTATTTGAATTCAAATGCGAACGGCAAAAGCTCCGTCACCATCGCCGCTCGAACCAGACGGCCCGTTCGATCCGCCATCAACACCCGTATATCCTGTGCGCCCTGTGCCCGCACCGCCTCCAGAAGCAGCTCCCGACACCCGCCGCACGGCGTCACCGGCACCTCCGAATCCGGCGAGGCGACCGCAACCGTCACGATCCGCAACTCCGGAAAATTCGCCCGCGCATAATTGACCGCCACCCGCTCCGCACAACTCCCCAACGGGTAGGCCCGATTCTCCTGATTGTTTCCACAGACGACCGTACCGTCCTCCAGCAGCACCGCCGCTCCCACCCGAAAACCCGAGTAAGGCGCCCAGGCCCGTTCCGCCGCCTCTAACGCCCTTGCCACCAATTCCTTGTCTTCCATAAAAATCCGTTTTTATTCCACCGAAGGTTTCACCGCCCGCACCATGTGCCGTTTGCCTAAGGCCCCCGGCAGCCGCACCACCTCGAATCCCACCGCCCGCAGAGCCTGTTTGACCGTTCCCTTGGCCGAATAGGTCACCAGCACACCGCCCGGCCTGAGTATGGAAAACATCCGCTCCATCACCTCCGCCGACCAGAGTTCCGGTTGAGCATCCGGCGCAAAGGCATCGAAATAGATCACATCGAAGCATCCCGCCAACGGCGTGAAATCGAACGTCAGCAAGTCGGCCCGATACTTCGTCAGCCCGCCTCCCGCTCCCACCTCATGCAGCGCCCCGTCCCACGGCACCTCGTGCAACTGCTCGAACAGAGGCTCCGTCGTATAGTTCAGCCGCCCCGCATCCTCCCGCTCCACCGGATAGAGCTCGATCGCCCGATAATCCACCCGCCGCCCCGTCTCCGCCGCCCGCCGAAAGGTCAGCCACGCATTGAGCCCCGTTCCGAACCCCACTTCGAACACCGCCGCCTCTCCGGCGGAAACCGCATCGAACCCGGCCCGAATATAGACATGCTCCGCCTCGCCCACCGCCCCCCGATCCGAGTGGTAGAGCTCGCCCAGCACCGGATGACGCACCGTCATCGACCCATCCGCCGTTTTCAGAAACTCCGTCATGCCCCCTCCCGAATCAACGCCGCACCAGCTGCACCACATTTTCGACATGGTGCGTATGCGGAAACATATCCACCGGCTGCACCCGGGTCACCCGGTAAGCCGAATCGAAAATCGCCAGGTCGCGCGCCTGCGTCGCCGGATTGCAGCTCACATAGACGATCCGCTCCGGCGCCGCCGCCAGAATCGTCGCCGCCACATCCCCGTGAATCCCCGCCCGCGGCGGATCGAGAATAATCACGTCCGGCCGCCCGTGTTCGGCGATGAACTCCGCATTCAGCACATCCTTCATATCCCCCGCGAAGAAAAGCGTATTCCCGATCCCGTTGAGCGCCGAATTCTGTTTGGCATCCTCGATCGCCTCGGGCACATACTCGATCCCGACCACCCGTTTCGCCCCCGCCGCCACGAAATTGGCGATCGTCCCCGTCCCCGTATAGAGGTCGTACACAATCTCGCTCCCCGTCAGCCCCGCAAACTCGCGCGCCACCTTATAGAGGTTGTACGCCTGCTCCGAATTGGTCTGGTAGAACGACTTGGGGTTGATCCGGAAAGTCAGTCCCTCCATCCGCTCCTCCATATACGGTTTCCCCGCATAACAAAACACCTCCTGATCTCCGATGGAATCGTTCAGTTTCTCATTGATGATATAATTGAGCGAGGTAATCTCCGGGAACTGCGCCCGCAGATGCTCCAAGAGCGCCGTCCGCCGTTCCGCATCCTCCCGCGCGAACACCACCGTCACCATCACCTCGCCGGTGGTCGAAGTCCGGACAACGATATTCCGCAACAACCCCCGATGCTCCCGCAGGTTGTAAAACTCCATCCCGTTTCCCTGTGCGAACCGTTTGATCTCCAGCCGAATGGCATTCGACGGCTCCGGCTGCAGGTGGCACCACTCGACATCCAGCACCTTGTCGAACATGCCCGGGATATGAAAGCCCAGCGCATTCCCATCCCCCGTCGCCGCCCCTTCGGCTACCTCCGCCCGCGGCACCCACCGCTTGTCGGAGAAGGTAAACTCCAGCTTGTTCCGGTAATATTCGCTCCTCTCCGACCCGATGATCGGCGAAATCTCGGGCAGCTCGATTCCCCCCAACCGCCGGAGCTGATCCTCCACCTGCCGCTGTTTGTACTCCAGCTGCATCGGGTAGGGCAGCGCCTGCCACTTGCACCCCCCGCACTCGCCGTAATGCTTGCAGAAAGGTTCCACCCGCAGCGGCGAATACTTCACGAAATTCAGCACATACCCCTCCATAAACCGCCGCCGCTTGTTATTGATCTGCACATCCACCACATCGCCCGGCACCGTGTGCGGCACGAAAACCACCACGTCATTGTATTTTCCCAATGATTTTCCCTCGGCAGCTATGTCGGTAATCTCCAGCCCCTCGATCTGCGGATATTTACTTTTTCTCGGTTTCATAAACGATCGTTCGTTCGGTATACAGGCAAAGATACGGGTAAATTTCGTAAATTTGGAGGCGATAAACCCTCTTAGCACCCTTACGGTTATGCTCAAACTGGCCACACTCACCTTCAATCCGTTCGGCGAAAACACCTACGTGCTGTTCGACGAGACGAAACAGTGCGTCATCGTCGACGCCGGCTGCTCCACGGAACAGGAACGTCAGACCCTCGTCTCGTTCATCGAAAAGAACGGCCTGCGGCCGGTGATGGCGATCAACACACACGGACACGTGGATCATATTTGCGGCGTGGAGTTCGTCAAGCGGCAGTGGAGGATTCCCTTTGCGCTGCACCGCAACGAAAAACCCATCATGGAGACGGCCCACTGCTATGCCGACATGGGCTTCGACGTCGATCCGATTCCGACGGTGGACATCGACCTGGCGGACACCGAGACCATTCCGGTGGGGAACAGCACCCTCCGCATCCTCCAGACCCCGGGGCACTCGCCGGGACACGTCGCGATCCATGTACCGGACGCAGAGTTGTTGCTGACGGGCGACCTGCTGTTCAAAGAGAGCATCGGTCGGACGGACTTGCCAGGCGGAAGCTATCCGACCCTGATGGAGAGCATTATCAGTCAGGTGATTCCGCTGGGCGGCGACACCCGCATCTTTCCGGGACACGGGCCGGGCAGTACCGTGGCGCACGAAGTGATGTTCAACCCGTTCATCGTCGAAGCGTTGCGCGGCGACGTAAACTACAAAAGCGATCGCACGACGCATGAGAATTGATATTATCACCCTGTTGCCCAAACTGTTGGACGGTGCCCTGAGCGAGTCGATCATCAAACGGGCGCAAGACAAGGGGCTGGTCGAAATACACATCCACAACCTGCGGGAGTACTGCGAGGACAAACACCGTACGGCGGACGACTATCCGTTCGGCGGCGAGGCGGGAATGGTGATGAAGGTGGAACCGATCTATAAGATTATCACGCAACTGCGCTCGGAACGGGAGTACGACGAGGTGATCTACACCTCGCCGGACGGGGTGACCTACAACCAGCAGGAGGCCAACCGATTATCTACCTTAGGCAATCTGATTATCCTGTGCGGACACTACAAGGGAGTGGACTATCGGGTGCGGGAGCATCTGATTACGCGCGAGATCTCGATCGGGGACTATGTGCTGACAGGCGGCGAGCTGGCGGCGGCGATTATCACCGACAGCGTCGTCCGGATTCTGCCGGGAGCGATCGGCGACGAGTGTTCGGCCCTGACGGACAGCTTTCAGGACAACCTGCTGGCGCCGCCGGTCTATACACGCCCGGCGGAGTTCAACGGATGGCGGGTGCCGGATGTGCTGCTTTCCGGAAATTTTGCCGAAATCTCGAAGTGGCAGGAGGATCAGGCTTTCGAACGGACACAACGGCTGCGGCCGGACTTGCTGGAGATCAAATAACCGAACGGCATGAAATACTACATCATAGCGGGCGAGGCATCGGGCGACCTGCACGGGTCGAACCTCATCAAGGGGCTGCTGAAGGCAGATGCAGAGGCGGAATTCCGTTTCTGGGGCGGCGACAAGATGGCCGAAGCGGCAGGCGGGCGGGGCACGCTGGTCAGACACTACAAAGAGGCTTCGATCATGGGGTTCTGGGAGGTGCTCAAGAACCTGCGGCGGATCGGCCGGCAGATGCGATTCTGCCGCGAAGACATGGCGGCGTATCGGCCCGATGCGTTGATTCTCATAGACTATCCGGGCTTCAACCTGCGGATGGCGAAGTTTGCCCACAAGCATCTTTGGCCGGCAGGCACCAAACGGCCGGAGGTCTTTTATTACATCGCCCCGAAAGTATGGGCGTGGAAAGAGCGGCGCGTCAATGATTTGCGGAGGTATGTCGACCGGCTCTTCATCATTTTTCCGTTCGAAACCGACTACTTCCGGCGGCATGGAGTCGAGGCTTTCTATGCCGGCAATCCGCTGATGGACGCCATCACCGACCGGCCGGCAGTGACGCCGGAGAACGACAAGGCTTTCCGGACCGAGAACGGTCTGGACGACCGGCCTATTATTGCGCTGGTGGCGGGGAGCAGGGCTTCGGAGATTCGCTATAACCTGCCGCCCATGGTGGCCGTGGCGCGACGTTTTCCGGAGTACCAGTTTATGGTAACGGGCGTGTCGTGGCTCGACAGATCGCTGTACGACAACTATTTAGAGGGGAGCGACGTGCGGTTCGTCTGCGACCGGACTTACGAGACGATCGCCCGGTCGGCGGCGGCGCTGGTCACCTCGGGGACGGCGACGCTCGAAACAGCCTTGCTGGGGATTCCGGAGGTGGTCTGCTACCGCGGCTCGGCCGTGAGTTTCTGGATTGCGAAAAAGGTGGTGAGCGCACGGCTGCGCTTCATTTCACTGGTCAATCTGATCCTCGACCGGGAAGCGATCCGCGAACTGATTCAGACCGATTTTACGCCGGAGACGGCGGAAGCGGAGCTACGTGCGGTATTGCCGGGAGGGACGAAATACGAACGAATCAGGCTGGATTTCGAAGAGTTGCGCCGGGTGGTCGGTGAGCCGGGCGCATCGGCACGGGTGGCGGACGAGATGGTGCGGTTATTACACGTAAATCATTCGAAATGAAGATTATCTGCATCGGAATGAACTACCCGGAACACGTCCGGGAACTTCCGTCGGTGTGGGACGAACAGACGCCGCGCGAAGCCCCGCGGGAGCCGGTCTTCTTCATCAAGCCGGACACGGCGCTGCTGCGGAACAACGATCCGTTCTACATTCCCGATTTTTCGGAAGACGTGCAATACGAGTGCGAATTGGTGGTGCGGATCAACCGGCTGTGCAAGGGGATCGAAGAGCGGTTCGCCCACCGCTGTTACGACGAAGTGGGGCTGGGAATCGATTTCACGGCCCGCGACCTGCAGCGGCGGTGCAAGGCCGAGGGGCTGCCGTGGGAGATCGCCAAAGGATTCGACCACTCGGCGGCCATTGCGCCGGTCTTTGTGCCGAAAGCGGAATTGCCTGATATCCAAAACCTCCATTTCTCGATGGATTTGAACGGCGAACGAAAACAGACGGGTTTTACGGGAGAGATGATTTTCGGTGTGGATCGGATCATCGCTTATGTTTCGCAGTTCGTCACCCTGCGGATCGGCGACCTGCTCTTCACCGGGACGCCGGTCGGAGTGGGGCAGGTGCATATCGGCGACCGGATTACCGCAGAACTGGAGGGGAGGCCCATGTTGGATTTCCAGATCAAATAACGTCGACAAATCACGTGGAATTCAAAGATTTAGACATCATTCTCGCCAGCGGATCGCCGAGACGGCGGGAGTTATTGACCGGGATGGCGATTCCGTTTCGGGTGGCGGATGCTTATACGGTCGAAGAGCGTTATCCCGCCTCGTTGCCGCTGGCGGAGGTGCCGGGCTACCTCTCCCGGCTGAAATCGGAAGCCTACCCGATGCCGCTGATGGAGAACCAGATACTCATCACGGCCGACACCCTCGTTCTGTCCGGCAATCGGGCGCTCGGCAAGCCGAAAGACCGACAGGCAGCTGTCGAGATGCTGCACACCTTATCGGGAGGCACGCACCACGTCACGACGGGCGTGACGATTCGCAATCGTTCGGCACAAGTCACCTTTTCGGAGACCACCGCGGTAACGTTCGGGAGGCTTTCTGCGGACGAAATCGCCTTTTACGTCGACACCTTCCGACCGTACGACAAGGCGGGAGCATACGGGATTCAGGAGTGGATCGGCTACGTGGGAATCGAGCGTATCGACGGATCGTTCTACAACGTCATGGGACTGCCCACGCGGCTTCTATACACCGAGCTGACCGACTTTATCCGGACACGACACACTGCCAATAATAAATCAATTAACGGGATATGAAAAAATCGACTCTATTCGCTCTGACCTGCGGCGCCCTGCTGTTCGGCCGTCCTGCGGTGCGGGCCGACGAAGGGATGTGGCTGCCGAGCCTGATCCAGCAGGGACGCATCAAAGAGATGCGCGCCAAAGGCTTCCGGCTCAAGGCACCGGATTTGTACGCCGTGAACCAGGCCAGCCTGAAAGACGCCATCGTACGGTTCGGCAGCGGCTGCACCGGCGAACTGATCTCCGACCAGGGCCTCCTGATCACCAACCACCACTGCGGTTACGGACAGATTCAGCAGCACAGCTCCGTGGAACACGACTACCTGACCCACGGCTTCGCGGCCATGAACCGCAGCGAAGAGCTGCCCAATCCGGGGCTGGTGGTCAGCTTTCTGGTCGAAATGAGCGATGTGACCGACCGGATTCTGGACGGCGTCACACCGAATATGGACGAAGCGGAGCGGCAAAAGAGAATCGACGCCAACAAAGAGGCTGTCGTCCGGACGGCGACCGAAGGGAATCACTACAAAGCTTCGGTCGAGGCGTTGTACTATGGGAATCAATACTTTCTGTTCGTCTACGAAGTATTCGAAGACGTGCGACTGGTCTTCGCACCGCCGTCGGCAGTGGGTAAGTTCGGGGGCGACACCGACAACTGGATGTGGCCGCGGCACACGGGCGACTTCTCGATTTTCCGCGTCTATGCGGGGCGGGACAACAAACCGGCGCCTTATTCGCCGGACAATGTGCCGTACGTGCCGAAAAAATCGTTCACCATCTCGCTGCGCGGGATGCAGCCCGGCGACTTCACCTTCGTCTACGGATTCCCGGGACGGACGTACCAGTACCTGCACTCCGAAGCCGTGCGCTACATCGAGGAGAAGAGCGACCCGCACAAGGTGAACCTGCGGACACTGCGGCTGAACATCATGAACCGCGCCCAGGCGGCCGATCCGAAAGTCCGGATCCAGTATGCGGCGAAGAACGCCAGCGTGTCGAACGCCTGGAAAAAGTGGCAGGGCGAGATGAAAGGGGTGAAACGCCTCGGCACCGTCGAAAAGAAACAGGCTTTCGAACGCCGGTTCGAGGCTTGGGCGGCCGATAAGCCGGAATATGCGGGCACCACGCACAGACTGGCGGCACTGTACGACTCGCTGGAGTCGTACGCCTTTGCCCGGGACTACCATGCGGAGGCGGTTCTGGCGATCGAGCTGCTCAAATTCGCCGGCACATTCGCGGAGGCCAAGGATCTGACCCCGGAGACGAGAACCAAACTGCAAGCCGCGGCCGACAAGTTCTATAAAGATTACGTACCGGCCATCGACCGGGAGACCGCCGGGGCGCTGATGAGCGAATACCTCCGAAACGTTCCGGAACAATTCCGGCCGACCGGGGCAGCCACGGATATGGCAGCGATTTTCGACTCCAGCCTCTTCACCGATTCGACCCGGGTAAACCGCCTGCTGGCCTCGGAAGATACGACCGCCCTGCACGGCACCATCGACAACGATGCCGCCGTACAGGCCTATCGGGCTTTCACGGAGGTCTACAAAAACCGGATCGAACCGGCTTATGCGGCGCTGAACAAGCAGATCGACCGCGAATACCGCACCTACATGCGGGGCATGATGGAGATGCGGCGGGGCGAGCACGAGTTCTATCCGGACGCCAACTCGACCTTGCGCATCGCCTACGGCAAGGTGGACGGCTACCGTCCGGCGGACGCGGTCTGCTACGAACCCTTCTCGACCCTCGACGGGGTGATGGAGAAGGACAATCCGGAGATTTACGACTACGACGTGCCGGCCCGGCTGCGGCAACTGTACGAGACGAAAGACTACGGCCGGTGGGCGGTGAACGGGACGGTGCCGGTGGCTTTCATCGCCACGAACCACACCACGGGCGGCAACTCGGGCAGCCCGGTGCTGAACGCCCGGGGCGAACTGATCGGCGTGAACTTCGACCGCTGCTGGGAGGGGACGATGTCCGACCTGGAATACGATCCCGTCGTCTGCCGCAACATCGCCCTGGATATCCGCTACGCGCTGTTCCTGATCGACCGGGTCGGCGGCGCGGGCTATCTGCTGGACGAAATGAAATTTGCGAAATAGGCATATGGTTCGGAATCGTCTGGAAAAACTGCGGAAATGGATGGCGGCGGAGGGGGTCGAGGCCTTCATCGTGCCGTCGAACGACCCGCACTTCAGCGAATACGTCGCTCCACACTGGGCGTGTCGGGCTTGGATCAGCGGATTCGACGGGTCGGCGGGGACGGCGGTCGTGACGCGAACACGGGCCGCTTTGTGGACCGACTCGCGCTACTTTCTGCAAGCCGAGGCGCAGCTCGACGGAAGCGGTATCGAACTCCAGCGGATGGGACTGGCCGGGACACCGGAGATCATGGAGTGGCTGGCGGCACAGCCCGATATACAGCGGATCGGGGTGGACAGCCGTCTGTTCAGCCACACGGCTTTCCAGCGGCTGGCGGACGAGGCGGCGGAGAGGGGGATGACCTTGATCGGCTGTTCCGATCCGTTCGACACGATTTGGGAGGGACGGCCCGATATTCCGGCCGAACCGGCCACGATTTTAGAGGAACGATACAGCGGCGAGTCGACCCGTTCGAAACTGCAGCGCATCCGGGCACTGGGCGACGGAAAGCCAGAGGAGGCGGTACGGCTGATCGCCGTGCTGGACGAGATTGCCTGGACACTGAATATCAGGGGCACAGACATCGAATATAATCCGGTGATGATCGGTTACTTGTCCATCGAGCCGGAACGCGCCCTGCTTTTCACCGTGCCTGAGCGATTCGGCTCTCGGGAACGGGAACGATTGGCTGCCGAAGGGGTGGAAGTACGGGCTTACGAGGCTTTCGGCGACTACCTCGCCACACTGGCGAATCGGCCGGTGGTGATCCATCCGGAGGGGTTGGATCAGGCTCATTACGCCGCTTTGGAGGCAGCCGGGGCTCGAATCGAAGAGGAGACGCCCCCTTACAGCTCGATCGCCCTGCTGAAAGCCGTCAAGAATCCGACCGAGATCGACGGATTCCGGCGGGCGATGGAGGTGGACGGGGTGGCGTTGGTGCGGTTCGAAATGTGGCTCGAACAGACGATCGAAGCGGGCGGACGACCGACCGAACGGGAGATCGCCAACCGGTTGCACGCTTTTCGGGCGGCCGATCCCGATTTCCGCGGCGAAAGTTTCGAAACCATTGCCGGATATGGTTCGCACGGGGCGATCGTACACTATGCCGTCTCCGAGGAGAGCGACCGGGCGATCGGCACCGACAGTTTTCTACTGATCGACAGCGGCGGGCAGTACCCGTTCGGAACGACCGACATCACGCGCACCTACCATTTCGGCGCACCCACGGAGGAGCAGCGGAGGGATTATACCGCCGTTTTACGGGGGATGATCGACCTGAGCGCCGCGCTGTTTCCGACCGGGACACGGGGGGCACAGTTGGACGTGCTGGCCCGCCGTCACCTCTGGCGCGCCGGACAGAACTACCTGCACGGGACGGGGCACGGGGTCGGGCACTGCCTTTGCGTGCACGAAGGGCCCCAGTCGATCCGGATGAACGAAAATCCAGTGACCCTGCAACCGGGCATGGTACAGAGCTGCGAACCGGGACTGTACCTCACCGGGAAACACGGTATCCGCATCGAAAACCTGACCCTGGTGACGGAAGAGGGATGTCCGTCCGGTTTTCAGCGGTTCGAACCGCTGACCTTGTGCCCCATTTCGCTGCGCGCCGTCAATACAGCGGTGTTGGACACCGACCAGCGCGACTGGCTGAACCGGTATCATGCCGCGGTATACGAACGGCTCGCGCCGCGGCTGACGTCCGAGGAGCGTGACTGGCTGCAAGAGAAGACCCGCCCGATTTAGGCACGCTTCTTGATGTTCCGTCGTCCGGTACAAACCCTTATAAACTATCGAACGATGGAATACGAAACGATTACCGGCTTCGATCCGAAGCGTTATTTGGGCACATGGTATGAAATCGCCCGCTTCGACTACCGATTCGAACGCGGTCTGTATGCCGTCACCGCCGAATACACCCAGCGGCCGGACGGCAAGATCCGGGTGGTGAACAGCGGCCGGCGCGGTTCGCCCGACGGCCCGACAGTCTCGACCGAAGGCAAAGCCAAGTTAGGGGCACCGAAAGACCCCGTCCGGCCGGGCTTTCTGAAGGTCTCTTTCTTCGGGCCGTTCTACAGTCCGTATTACATTCTGGCCTTGGATCCGGACTACCAGTACGCTCTGGTGGCGGGTAAGCGGCACAAGACCTTGTGGATTCTGTCGCGGCAGCCACAACTATCGCAGGAGACGACCCAAAAGCTGCTCGAAGTGGCCAGACAGCAAGGGTTCGACACCTCGAAACTCCGGTTCGTCGAGCAGAGTGACCGGACACCGTATTAATATCAGACAAAAAGAGCGGGTGCACCATCATCTAAACGATGGTGCACCCGCTCTTCACAAAAATCCGTCACGCGCATCTATATCCCATCAAAACCGGTCCAGGTCGTATCCCGCTCCAACTGATAAAGATACACCTGGTTATCCGGCAGATCATACTCCACAAACACACAGTTTTTATTTCTTCTCCGAGCTTTGGCATAGGAGGGGGAGCGATCATCGAACCACGTTGATTTATAACTGTAACAGATCCTTTTGATTTTTGCCCCAAAGACGATCAAATAAGTATATCGTGCAAAATCCAATTGATTCCGCGAAATCAGACTATCTGCATCCAATTCGCTATCGACCAGCTGCATAAGGTTCCCGAATTCCTCTTCGGAATGGATAAAACGATAGGCGTCGGGGTAAAATCCCGTATGCTTCACCGAGAGTCGATAACAAGCCTGATAAGGAATATCGTGCCGGCGAAAGAATATCGCAATACAAGCAACAAAAAAGACAATCAGACAACCCCCTATTACCCGATACCTGTTTCTCATCTATGCACCTCCCTCACGGATTATAGAGGTCGAAATTCCGGAAGTTGAGAATCGCCTCTGTCATATCGCGCATCTCGCGCGCCGCCGTATGCCCCGGCTCCAGCTCCAGCGCCCGGTTGAAATCGTTGAGCGCCCGCCCGAAATCGTTCTGACGATAATACAGCCGCCCCCGTTCGAAATAGAAATCCGCCCCTCCGGTCGCCCCATACAATCCCCGCTCGCGGATATAAGCCTCCACCGCCTTCGGCACCGCACCCTCCGCCAAATCTGTCCCCTCCGCCAGCGCCCGTCGAATCGAAGTCGAGTCGATCTCGAATCCCGGCGCCTGCGCCATCTCCGGCGACGCCACGCCGCCGCCTCGCGGATAGAACAGGAACCCCACCCGCCGCTGCAACTCCTCCGACCGGTACCACCGCGGCAACTGGTCGGCGATATCGCTTCCCGCCAGAATCGTAAATTGCACGTCCGGATAGAGACCCTGCAGATACTCGACCATATGAATGGTATAGGAAGGGTAGGGCAGTTCGCGTTCGACATCGCAAACCCGAAGCCGCGCCTCGCCGACCTCCGCCAAAGCCAACCGCACCATCTCCAGCCGATCCTCGAACGGAGCCAGCTTCTCCGGCTTTTTCAACGGATTCTGCGGCGACACCACCAGCCACACCTCCTCCGCCAGCTCCCGCTCCACCACATACCGCGCCACCGCCAGATGCCCGCCGTGCACCGGATTGAACGACCCCATCAGGAGCGCGATTCGCCTCTCTCCGCTCCGCCTCATCGCCCGGCCAGAAAATCGCCAACCACCCGCCTTGCCTCCGCATAAGCCGTCTCCAGGTCGTCATTGACAATCACCCGGTCGAACTTCGGCGCATAGGCGATCTCCTGCTCCGCCTTGGCCAGCCGGCGTTCGATCGCCTCCGGCGAATCGGTGCCGCGCCCCTCCAGCCGCGCCCTCAACGCCTCCACCGACGGAGGCATGATGAAGACCGACAGAGCCTGATCGCCGAACAGCTTCTTGATATTCAGCGCCCCCACGACATCCACGTCGAACACCACGACATGCCCCCGATCCCAGATCCGGTCGATCTCGGCCCTCAACGTCCCGTAGCAGGTTCCCGCATAGACCTCCTCCCACTCCACGAACTCTCCGGCCTCGACCCGTGCGGCGAATTCCGACGCATCCATGAAATAGTAGTCCACCCCGTCCCGTTCTTCGCCCCGCGGCGCCCGCGACGTGGCCGAAATCGAGAACTCCAGCTCCGGAAAGCGATCCAGCAGATGCCGGACGATGGTCGTTTTGCCCGATCCCGACGGCGCCGAGAATATCAAGACTTTGCCCATAACTCGAAATGTTTTTTACAAGAGGTTGAGTAACTGTTCCTTGATCTTTTCCAGCTCGTCCTTCATCCTCACCACCAGCTTCTGAATCCCTGCGTGATTCGCCTTGGAGCCCGTGGTATTGATCTCGCGGCCGATCTCCTGCGCGATGAAGCCCAACTTGCGTCCCACCCCCTCCGACTCCCGAGCCACCGTCCGGAAGTAGTCGCAATGCTGCTTGAGCCGCACTTTCTCTTCCGTAATGTCGAATTTTTCGAGGTAGTAGATAATCTCCTGCTCGAACCGGTTGTTGTCCACCTTCACCTGCAACGCCTCCAGATTGTCCCTCAGCCGCGCCCGCACCGTCTCGATGCGCTCCCCCTCGAGCGGCACGATCTGAGCCGCCAGCTCCTCGATCGTATCGATCCGCTTCAGGAGATCTGCGATCAGCACCTCTCCCTCCTGTTCCCGGAACCGGTTCAGGTTCTCCACCGCCTCGTCCACCGCTTCGGCCAGTGCGGCCCACTCCTCCGGACGGATCTTCACCATTTCGGTCTGCATCACCTCGGGCAGACGCAACACAGCCGTCATCAGCGGCTCATTCCCGTTCGTATCGCCCAACTCGCTCCGCAGCCGCACGAGCTGTTCGTAGTAAGACTTGAACAGAGCGGCATTGATCGTCCCGCCGCATCCCGTCTTCGCCCCGCCGAGGTTCTCGAACGAGACGGCGATATCCACCTTCCCCCGTCCCAATGCCCGTCCCACCGTATTGCGGATGTCGTACTCCTTCTCGCGATAGAGGGTCGGAATCCGCGCCGACATATCCAACTGTTTGCTGTTGAGACTCTTGATTTCGACGATTATTTTCCGTTGTTTCGTGTGCCGTTCGGCACGACCGTAACCGGTCATCGACTTTACCATAACGATTCGCTGATTTGTACCGAACAAATATAACGCGAATTTCTCATTTTTCGATTCGGATGCGCTTTCCGCACCTCCCTCTGCGAACAAAATCCTTCAAAAAATTTCGGGATTGGATAATATTTTCCGATATTTGGGCCTTCCGTCCGCCGGACAGCCGACGACACAAACCGAAGATATTCAACATACACACCCGATATGAAAAAACACAACTTTTCCGCCGGCCCTTCGATTCTGCCGCGCGTAGCAGTCGAAAACGCCGCCAAAGCCGTATTGGACCTCAATGGCATCGGTCTGTCGGTGCTCGAAATCTCGCATCGTACGAAAGATTTCGAAGAGGTGCTGGACGAAGCCGTAGCTCTGTTCAAAGAACTGCTCCGTATTCCGGAGGGGTACAGCGTCCTGTTTCTGGGCGGCGGGGCGAGCATGCAGTTCTGCATGGTGCCGTTCAACCTGCTGGAAAAGAAAGCCGGGTATATCAACACCGGCGTATGGGCCAAAAAGGCGCTGAAAGAGGCCAAGCTGTTCGGAGAGGTCGAAACGGTGGCTTCGTCGGAAGACAAAAACTTCTCGTACATTCCAAAAGGGTACGCCATTCCGACCGATCTGGACTACCTGCACATCACGACCAACAACACCATCTTCGGGACGGAGTACAAAACCGATATCGACTCGCCAGTGACGCTCGTGGCGGATATGTCGTCGGATATTCTGTCCCGGCCGGTGGACGTATCGAAATACGGCCTGATCTACGGCGGGGCGCAGAAAAACCTCGGGCCGGCGGGCGTTACGTTCGTCATCGTGCGCAACGACATCCTGGGCAAGGTTTCGCGGGCGATCCCGACCATGCTGGACTACCGGACGCATGTGGAAGGGGGATCGATGTTCAACACACCGCCGGTCTTCCCGATCTACGTGGTGCGCGAAACGCTGAAATGGCTCAAGTCGATCGGCGGCGTTCCGGCCGTCCAAAAACTGAACGAAGAAAAAGCGGCGCTTCTCTACAACGAAATCGACCGCAACTCGATGTTCACGGGGACGGCGGCCGTAGAAGACCGCTCGCTGATGAATGTCTGCTTCGTCTACAGCGAGGCTCACAAGGAGCTGGAACCGAGCGCATTCCTCGATTTCGCCAAGGCACGCGGGATGGTCGGAATCAAGGGACACCGCTTAGTGGGCGGCTTCCGGGCTTCGATCTACAACGCGATGCCGAAAGAGAGCGTGCAGGCGCTGGTGAACTGCATGCAGGAATTCGAAAAACAGTACAATTAACGCCCCCATTTTGGGGACTGGAGGGTACTGTTCTCTTTGTGAACAAAGAGAACCAGAAAAACTTTATTAGAGGATGCTTACGCATCCTAAAGCTGCCGGTGGCCCAACTCTCGGACTTTTTTTGGGCCGGGAGTTGTAGCGCGCTTAATGCAATCACAACCTTTGGCGCGCTACAACCCCGACCCAAAAGCAATCGCAGAGAATGAGGACTGCGGAGCGTAAGGAGTAGCGTAGCTAACTAAAAGTCTTTTGGGTACCTTTTCTTCAGAACCGAGTAGCGTACCGAGAGCAGAGACCGCTTGCGGGATTTGCCGAGGTAGCACGAGGAAGACGAACTCAAAAGGTACGGTTCCGTCCGGTTTTCAAAATTGGGAACCCAATTACGATTTGTTATGAAGATATTGGTAGCGACCGAGAAGCCCTTCTCGAAACAAGCGACAGACGGTATTGCAGAGATCGCCCGTGAGGCGGGATACGAATGCGCCTTGCTCGAAAAATACACCTCCGCCGATGAGCTGAAAACAGCCGTTGCAGATGCAGACGCACTGATCGTGCGGTCGGACAAGGTGACCGCAGATGTGATTGCCGCGGCACCGAAATTGAAGATCGTGGTTCGGGCAGGGGCAGGATATGACAATCTCGACCTGGCGGCTTGCACGGCGCGGGGAATCGTGGCGATGAACACGCCGGGACAGAACTCCAACGCCGTGGCCGAGCTGGCCATTGCGATGATGATCTTCATGGCCCGGAACCAGTTCACGCCAGGGACGGGGCATGAAATCAGCGGAAAACGGCTGGGGATTCATGCCTATGGGAATGTGGGTCGGATCGTAGCGCGGTACGGACGGGCATTGGGGATGGAAGTCACGGCCTACGACCCGTTCATCACCGACGCAGCGATTTTCTCCAACGACGGAGTGAAGATGGCTTCGTCCGTGGCGGAACTCTACAAAAACAGCGACTACCTCTCCTTGCACATTCCGGCGACGGCAGAAACGAAAAAATCCATTGGTTATGAGCTTCTTATGTCGATGCCAAAGGGCGCTACTCTGGTGAACACGGCACGCAAGGAGGTGATCGACGAAGCAGGCTTGGCCAAGGCCTTGACGGAACGCTCCGACTTGAAATACATCACCGACATTCTGCCGGACACCGCTGCCGAGCTGGCGGAAAAATTCGAAAAACGCTTCTTCACCACCCCGAAAAAGATGGGAGCCGAGACCGCCGAGGCCAACGTGAACGCAGGATTGGCGGCAGCACGGCAGATCGTGGCCTTTTTCAAAGACGGGGTGACCAAATTCCAGGTGAACAAATAGCATATGGTACAGATCAAACCTTTCAAAGGGATTCGGCCGCCGCGGAGTTTGGCCAAAGAGGTCGCTTCGCGCCCGTACGACGTGCTTAATTCCAAAGAGGCGAAGGCCGAGGCGGGGGAAAAGTCGCTGCTCCATATCATCAAGCCGGAAATCGACTTCGACCCGATCATCGACGAGCACTCTGCACAGGCTTACGACCAAGCCGTGGCCAATTTTAAAAAGTGGAAAGCCAACGGGTGGCTCGTGCAGGACAACGAAGAACACTATTATGTCTATGCCCAGACGATGGAGGGGCGGACGCAGTACGGTCTGGTGGCGGCATGCCATTTTCAGGACTACGTGGACGGTAAGATCAAGAAGCACGAACTGACCCGGCCCGACAAGGAGGAGGATCGGATGATTCACGTCCGGAACCAGAACGCCAACATCGAACCGGTATTTTTCGCCTATCCGGCACAGGAAGAGATGGATACCATCATCCGACAGGTTACGGCTTCGAAAGCACCTGAATATGATTTCGTTGCCGATGGGGACGGATTCGGACATAAATTCTGGGTGATCGACGATCGGGATACGATGGCACGGATTACGCAAATTTTTGCCCGGATTCCGGCCTTGTACGTGGCGGACGGACACCATCGGACAGCTGCCGCGGCACGGGTAGGGGCTGAAAAAAAAGAGGCTTTGCTCAAGGCCGGGGGGACGTATACCGGAACGGAAGAGTTCAACTATTTTCTGGCGGTGATTTTCCCCGACAACCAGCTGAAAATCATCGACTACAACCGGGTGGTGAAAGACCTGAACGGTTTGACGCCAGCGCAACTTCTCTCGGCTTTGGAAGCCGATTTTATCGTGACGAAAAAAGGCAAGGGTATTTACCGACCGGCGGAATTGCACGATTTTTCCATGTATCTGGCGGGAGAGTGGTACAGCCTGCGCGCTCGCGAGGGGAGGTATGACGATACGGATCCGATCGGGGTGCTGGATGTGACGATCCTTTCGAATCTGGTGCTCGACAAAATTCTTGGAATCAAAGATTTGCGGACAGACAAACGGATCGATTTCGTGGGTGGCATCCGCGGCCTCCAGGAGTTGGCCGACCGCGTGGACAGCGGAGAGATGGCCGTGGCATTCGCCTTGTATCCGGTCTCGATGAAACAGCTGATCGACATTGCAGATACGGGCAACATCATGCCGCCGAAAACCACGTGGTTCGAACCGAAACTGCGGTCGGGACTGGTCATTCATGCACTCGACGAGTAGAACGGCAAAACAACGAGTTGGTTTTTACAATTATTCGATTTGCAAAAACAAGGATAACAATACGTTATCCTTGTTTTTATTTATTTGGACATCGTATATAAATCCAAATTATCGCCTCCGCCGGACAACATTCGGAGTACCTTTGCACGTTAGTAGGGAGACGAAAAACTCCAGCACATCCGCCATGGCCAAAATAAAAGGAAAGATCGTCGTCGACATCGAACGTTGCAAAGGTTGCGGCGTCTGCATCGAGGCCTGTCCGACACAAACCATCGAACTGAATCCGCAGGTCAACTCCAAAGGGTACAACTACTGTTATATGGCTTCGCCCGACGCCTGCATCGGCTGCGCCGGGTGCGCCGTGGTGTGTCCGGACAGCTGCATTGTCGTGTATCGCGAAAAACAAGAAGCATAAGGAAAGATGGAAGATATCAAACTGATGAAAGGGAACGAAGTGCTCGCCTACGCAGCCGTGCGATGCGGAGCCGACGGTTACTTCGGCTACCCGATCACCCCGCAGTCGGAGGTGCTCGAAACTTTGAGCGAACTGCGGCCGTGGGAGACCACCGGCATGGTCGTTTTGCAGGCCGAAAGCGAGGTGGCATCGATCAATATGGTATACGGAGGGGCGTCGGTCGGGAAACGCGTCATGACCTCGACGTCGAGCCCGGGGCTCTCTTTGATGTGCGAAGGACTTTCTTATCTGGCGGGGGCGGAGTTGCCTTGCGTGGTGATCGACGTGTCGCGCGGGGGGCCGGGTCTGGGAACGATCCAGGCTTCTCAGGCCGACTACTTCCAAGTGGTCAAGGGGGGAGGGCATGGCGACTACCGCATGCCGGTGCTGGCACCCAATTCGGTACAGGAGATGAACGACTTCGTGGACTTGGCTTTCGAACTCGCCTTCAAATACCTGAATCCGGCCATGATTCTGGCCGACGGCGTGATCGGACAGATGATGGAAAAAGTGCGGCTGAGCCCGCAGAAACCGCGCCGGACGGAGGAGGAGATACGCAAAGAGTGTCCGTGGGCGGCGCTCGGGAAAGGCGCCCGACGGAAAGAGCGGAACATCGTGACATCATGCTACATCGATCCGGAGACCATGGAGCGGCACAACCACAAGTTACAGGCGAAATATGAGCGGATGGAGCGTGAGGAGGTGCGGGTCGAAGAGATGGAGGTCGCGGATGCGGAATATATTTTAGTGGCATACGGGGCATCGTCGCGCATCTGCGCCAAAGTGGTCGAAGACGCGAGGGCCGAGGGTTTGAAAGTGGGTTTGATTCGTCCGATTACCCTCTTCCCGTTCCCGAGCGAAACGATTCGACGCGCGGCACAGCATGCCAAAGGCTTTCTGTCCGTCGAGCTGAGTATGGGGCAGATGATTGAAGACGTACGGATGGCGGTGGGGAACGCTGAAATACCCGTGCGTCACTTCGGACGCACCGGAGGGATTATCCACTCGCCGCGCGAAGTTTTCGCCGCGCTGAAACAATTCATGACCGAGACAGGAGGCTTGTAAACGACTATGGCAGAGACACCTATATTCCAAGTGGCCGAAACGGACGAGAATCGGGTTTACGGTCGTCCGCGCTTGTTGCTGGACACCACGATGCACTACTGTCCGGGTTGTTCGCACGGGACGGTACATAAGCTGGTGGCCGAAGCGATCGACGAATTGGGCGCAGAGGAGAACGCGATCGGAATTACTCCGGTGGGCTGTGCGGCCTTTCTGTACAACTACATCGACATCGACTGGGTTCAGGCCTCGCACGGACGGGCACCGGCCGTAGGCACGGCAATCAAACGGCTGTGTCCCGACAAACTCGTCTTTACCTATCAGGGGGACGGAGACCTGGCGGCGATCGGGACGGCGGAGGCTATCCATGCGGCGAACCGGGGGGATAATATCGCAATCATCTTTATCAACAATGCGATATACGGGATGACCGGAGGGCAGATGGCGCCGACTACTTTGCTGGGGATGAAGACCGCCACCACGCCGATGGGACGGACGCCGGAATTGAACGGCTATCCGTTCAAAGTGGCCGATACGCTCGCCTTGCTGGACGGGGTGACCTATGTGACGCGACAGAGCGTCAACTCGCCGGCCAACGTGCGGTGGGCGAAAAAAGCGATCAAAAAGGCGTTCGAAAATTCCATCAATAACAAAGGATTTTCCTTTGTCGAAATCGTGGCGACCTGCAATTCGGGCTGGAAACTGTCGCCCGTGGCGGCCAATCGGTGGATGGAAGAGAACATGCACGCCACCTATCCGCTGGGGGATTTGAAAGACACGACCTCGGCCGGAGCGGCTGCTGAAAAATAACGACACATTATGAAAGAAGAGATCATTATAGCCGGATTCGGAGGGCAGGGGGTTCTGTCGATGGGGAAGATTTTGGCCTACTCGGGCGTAATGCAGGGGCAGGAGGTGAGCTGGATTCCGTCCTACGGGCCGGAGATGCGGGGCGGGACGGCCAACGTGACGGTGATTCTGAGCGACCGGAAGATCAGTTCGCCGGTCCTGCAGGAGTTCGACACGGGTATTGTCCTGAACCAGCAGTCGTTAGACAAATTCGAGGATTCGATCAAGCCGGGCGGAACGCTGCTCTACGATCCGAACGGAATCACACAGGCGCCGCACAGAACCGATCTGGATATCTATACCATCGATGCGGCAGTCGAGGCTGCGCGGAGCGGGAATGCCAAGGTATTCAATATGTTCGTTTTGGGAGCCTTTCTGAAGATCAAGCCGCTGGTGACGATCGAGAATGTGATCGAAGGCTTGCGACATTCGCTGCCGGAGCGGGCGCACAAGATGATTCCGGCCAACGAGGCGGCGTTGCGCCGCGGGATGGAGCTGGTCAAAAAGGCCGAATAAACAGATACGGAAAAGGGCGGTGATTCTCAGAATTCACCGCCCTTTAAACATTCCAGTACAGCCGAACGATATTTGCGGGAAATATCGATTCTGGCACCCCGGACATACACCGCCGCTTCCTCATAACGCTCGATCAATCCGGCATTCACCAGAAACGAGCGATGAGTTCTCAGGAACGGCTTCCCCAATTCCCGTTCCCAGTGAGAAATATTCGTTTTATTGCGGTATGCCCGGCCATCGTCGGTATGCAGCCAAACCTCGTCGTCATTGGACTCTATATAAGCGATCCGCCCGACTTCTACGGAAATCCGCTTCCGGTCCGAAATAAACTCGACAAACCGCTTCGCATCAACCTCGGCCTTCCCAGTCAGATAGTACTCAATCAGCTTCAACGGCGCCAAATAGACGAACAACACCAGCCACACGAAAACCGGATTCAGCAAAACGCCGGGCAGACGGGTCGCAGGCGACTCGAAAAATAAGGCATGGGCGAGCAACAGGATTAGATACTGCGTAAACAGCACCCCGAACGCAAACCAGACCAGATCGAACGGACAACGAAACGACAATTGTCGGTAAAAATACTCGACCAACAGTACGCACGGCAAAAACGAAACCGAAACAAACAGCGCTTCAACCAGCGAATAACTGAAACTGAGCAGTACCAAACCGACCAATACAATCATTCCGCTCCAATACAGAAAAACGCACCCGCTTTTCATCTTCAAACAATTTTCAGATTTTTCTCCTCTAAAATTACCCCTTTCCAGCCCAAATCCATCCCCTGCAAGGTAAAGAGAGGGATTCGGCAACTCCACAACAGGATTCGACCATACCATTCGATCCGATTACCTCTAACTTTGTCATAGGGAAATCCGGAATCCCCCGACCATTTTAATCACCCTTTAAATCACGCAAGCCATGATCGATTTATTCATCAATGGAGGCATGGGCTGGATGTCGATGCTGACCATCGAACTGATCGCCCTCTTTTTCGCCGCATGGAAAGCCCCGACCTGGGTTCGGGAGATCGGCGCTATCGCACTCTCCACCGGCATACTCAGCACTTTCATCGTATTATTCAACGCATTCGGCACCATCGAAATGGCCGGCGACATCAGCATGAGCCTGCTGTGCAGCGGCCTGCGACTGGCCATTATTCCGATATGCTACGGGATACTGATCTTCATCGCCTCACTGGTAATCCGTATCGTCCAGAAACCGAGAATGTAACTCTCCATGCAAAGGGGGGGGCTGTTCCGAACGAACAGCCCCCCCCTTTGCTTATTATTCCGCCGTCAGTCCGACCGTACTAAAGCAACCGGTAAGTTTTTTCATCGAATATGCTGTAATCAGATTGAATCAGCGCATGAAAATATTCCGGAACGCCTCGCCCACCTCGTCGACCACATACCTCCACCGCGTCGCGATCCCAACGACCAACGCCACGATCAGCAGATACATCAGTTTTTCGTTCGTCGAACGCCCCTTCCACCACCGTGTCACCCGATTTCCCATACCATTTTCGTTAATGAAACGCCACAATACCCGCCGCCATCACCGCCATCCCGACAATCAGCCCCCAGATCGCCACATGGTGCTCGCCATACTCATGCGCCGCCGGCAGCAGCTCGTCCAGCGAGATATAGACCATAATCCCCGCAATCGCCGCGAAGATATACCCCAGCATCTCCGGCGTCAGGAACGGCGCCAGAATCAGGTATCCGACCACCGCCCCCACCGGTTCCGCCAGCCCCGAAAGGAACGAGAATTTGAACGCCTTCTTCCGGCTCCCCGTCGCATAGTAGACCGGCACCGAAACCGCAATCCCCTCCGGAATGTTGTGAATCGCAATCGCCACAGCGATCGCCAGCCCCATCCGCGCATCCTCCAACGCCGCCATAAAGGTGGCAATCCCCTCCGGAAAATTGTGAATCCCGATCACCAGCGCCGTCATCACCCCCGTCCGCATCATGTGTTTCGGATTGACCAGCCGTCCCCCATCCCGGTTCCGCAACTCCAGCCGCATACTCTCCACACTGCGCACCTCGTGCGGATTCTCCACCGACGGCACCAGCCGGTCGATCAGAGCGATAAACAGAATCCCTCCGAAGAAAGCCGCCGTCGTCGCCACCCCTCCCCAATGTTCTCCATAGCCCTCGCCGAGAATACGCATCGACTGCGGAAAAAGATCGACGAACGAGACATAGATCATCACCCCCGCCGAGAAACCCAGCGCAAACGACAGAAAACGGCGGTTCGTCCGCCGCGCCAACAGAGCGATCAGGCTGCCGATCCCCGTCGAGAGACCGGCCAGCAGCGTGAGTACAAAAGCATAAATGACATTCGTTTCCATGCCTGACATCGGGCCGATTTTTCACAGACCGCGTTCAGCCCCGGCAGAACTCCTGCAAATTTCGGGCAAAAATCACCCCTTTTTCCCAGGGCCGCACGCCTACCGCACCCGGTTCTTGAACTCCACCGACGCCAGCTCCCGATTGGCCTGCGCAATCTTGTCCGCCAGCTCGGATTTGAACTTCAGCATTTTGGCCTGCAACTCCGGTTCGCCCGTGGCAATGATCTGCATGGCCAGAATCGCCGCATTCTTAGCCCCGTCCAGCGCCACCGTCGCCACCGGAATCCCCGACGGCATCTGCAGCATCGAGAGGATGCTGTCCCACCCGTCGATCGAGTTGGACGACTTGATCGGCACCCCGACCACCGGCAGCGGCGTCAGCGCTGCGACCACCCCCGGCAGATGCGCCGCGCCGCCCGCACCCGCAATAATCACCTTCACCCCCCGCGTATGGGCGTTCCGGGCGAAGTCCAGCACCAAGTCCGGTGTGCGGTGCGCCGAGAGAGCGTTGATTTCGAACGGAATCCCCATCTCGTCCAGGAATTTGGCCGCTTCGGACATAATCTTCAAGTCCGACGTGCTGCCCATGATAATCGAAACTTTCGGTTGCATAGGAATAGGGTATTTATTTCGTATTTTTGCGAAAGTATAAATTTTTCGGCAAAACGCCTCCATCCGCAGTGACTTCCGAAACCGAAACGATAACGATCCGCAGCCGCCGTTTCCGACTCCACCTCTCCGGCGAAGCGATCCGGAGCGCGATTTCGCGCCTCGCCGAGACGATCAACCGCGACTACGCCGACGCCGAACGCCCGCTGCTGCTGGTGACCCTCAACGGCGCTTTCGTCTTTGCCGGCGAACTGTTTCGACAGTTGACCGGACCGTTCGAGGTCGCTTTCGTGAAACTCGGCTCATACGGTGCCGGCATGACCTCGTCGGGAACCGTGTCGGTCGACGTGCCCATTACGGCAGCGGTCGAAGGGCGGGACGTGCTGATCGCCGAGGATATCGTGGAGACCGGAACGACCATTCGCACCCTGCACGCTATGCTCAAGGAGCGCGGGGCACGGAGCGTACGGGTAGCGACCCTGCTGCTGAAACCGACCGTCTACTACCGACAGGCTGAACAGCCGAACCCGCTGCCGATCGACTACGCCGCTTTCGAGACCGGGCCGCTCTTTCTGGTCGGCTACGGGATGGACTACGACGGGGCCGGGCGTAACCTCGGGGCGCTCTATGCCGTTTGCGACGACAAATAACATGACAGATCACGCTTCTATCGACGAACTTCTGGACGGCGGCCGTCTGTTGCCGCTGGTGGAGGACTTCTACACCATTCAGGGCGAGGGATACCATGCCGGCAAACCGGCCTATTTCATCCGATTGGGGGGATGCGACGTGGGGTGCCGGTGGTGCGACGCCAAATTCACGTGGAACGCCCGGCTCTACCCGCCGACCCCGGTGACCGAGATCGTCGAACGGGCGGCGGCCTTGCCGGCCCAGGCTATCGTGATCACGGGCGGCGAACCGACCCTGTATCCGCTGGAGCCGCTGACGACTTTACTCAAGGCCAAAGGTTTGGAGATATTTATCGAAACCTCGGGCACCCATCCGCTGTCGGGACAGATCGACTGGGTGTGCCTGTCGCCGAAGCGGCAGCAACCGCCGCTGGCGGAAGTCTTGACCCGGGCCGACGAGCTGAAAGTCATTATTGAGACCGAAGAGGATCTGGCGTGGGCCGAAGAGAATGCCGCGCGGGTTTCGCGCCATTGCCGCCTCTACCTGCAACCCGAGTGGAGCCGTTATCAGGCGATCACCCCCGTGCTGGTGGAGTACGCCAAAACGAATCCGCGGTGGAACATCTCCATCCAGACCCATAAATTCATGCACATTCCATAGTACCTATGTTCACATTCGAGGAATTTTCGGATTTCGTCCGTTCGCTGACCCCGACGATTCGGGAGACGGTCGAAAAATACATCGGCCACGTCCGGGTGGAGTACAAATCCGACCACTCGCCGGTGACACTGGCGGACAAAGAGATCGAACGGTATATCGTCTCGCAGATCGAAGCCCGTTTTCCGGGCGGGACGATCGTAGGCGAGGAGAGCGGCACGCATCCGGCGACCGGGCCTGACACCGGGTCGCAGGTCGAATGGATCATCGACCCGATCGACGGAACGAAAAGTTTCATCCACGGCGTGCCGCTGTTCGCCACGCTGATCGGTGTCCTAGTCGGCGGGAAAGCGGTTTACGGCGCGATCTACAACCCCTTGCTGGACGACCTGATCGTGGGAGACAACCAGGTGGCGCTTTGGAACGGCACGCCGACACGGATGCGGGAGTGCGGCGCGCTGCGTGAAGCGACCCTGCTGACGACCGACCTGCTCGACATCGAAAAACACCGGAACCTCTCCGCCTTTATGACGCTGGCACACGAGTGCCGGCTCCTGCGGACATGGGGCGACGCTTACGGCTACTGCCTGCTGGCGACCGGAAGGGCCGATATTCTGGTGGATCCGATCATGAGCCGGTGGGACATCGCCGCCCTGATTCCGGTGATCCGAGGCGCGGGAGGCGTCATCACGGACTACGCCGGCGGCGAGCCGGAGACGGGCGACTCCATCATCGCATCCGCCCCGGCCCTGCACGCCGGAATCATCGCCCTGCTGAACAAATAGCCGCCTCCGGTTTGGTCAGCGCAGGAAAAAGCACTATCTTTACGCCGCATTCAACGTTCGGGGTGTAGCGCAGTCCGGTTAGCGCACCTGCTTTGGGAGCAGGGGGTCCCAGGTTCGAATCCTGGTACCCCGACAAGCGACGAAAGAGGGGGGTGGAATTTCCTAAGGAAATTCCACCCCCTCTCCGATTTTTCATGGCCGGATTACCGTATCCGGAAAGTCGCCAGTACCCCCTTGTGATCCGTCGGCCAGTTCACGGTCGACGGCAGCAGGAAGGGGTCTTGAGAAGACTCCACCATCCCTCTCCCCCGCTGCACCGAGCCCCGTGGCCCGAAAATCGTCACCTCTTTCAGTTTCATCCGCTTGTCCGGCCGATAGAAGATGAAATCGATCCGCTCGCGCTCATCCGCCTTGGGTGCCCAGAGCAACTGCCGCATCTCCACCCCCGGACAGTCCGCCGGATAGGTGTAACCCGGATGGGTCACCGGATTCGGATACTTCACCCGATAGGTATCCGCGTATCCCGCTCCGTCCAGCAGCGTGGTCACCGTCCACGGCACCACCATGCCCCGATGATCGGCACTGTCTTTCGTAGCCTCCGTCCAGTCCAGATGCGACGGCTCGTTGAAATCGCCTCCCAACAAAATCAGATGCCCCGCCGCCGCATCCCGGGCAGCATCGGCAATAAACAGCCGGATCGCATCGTCCCGCTGCGACGCCACGTTATCCGCCAGGATGCTCGCCAAGTCGGTATCCGGCTCCGGCAACTCCGCCCACGTGCTCCCGTCGTAGCCCCGCACCCGGTAATAGGCGCAATTCCGATAATCCAGGTGGGTCGTATAGACGCTCACCTTCTGACCTTTCGGCAGGGTAGCGACCAATTTGTACATACTCCCGTGGTCGTCCTTTTCCGGAAAGATCGTCACGCTGTCCGAAATCGGAAAGCGGCTCAACAGTCCCGAATCCTTGCTTTTGAACGAATAGTACATCTTTCCCTTCGCCCGCAGCGACTCGACGATCCGATCGCAGAACCGCGTATCGCGGTAGTTGCGCACCTCGCTGAGCATCACGAAATCGGCATCGGCATAAGCGATCTCGTCGACCAGCGCGGCATAGCCGTCAGGCACCGACGTCCCCTCCTGCCAAATGTTGAGTTGCAGCACCCTGAGTTCCCGGGCCGCCGCCATGCCGGTTCCCAGCAGCAAACCGGCCAGACAGATGAACAAACGTTTCATGTTTTTCGATATATCGTGTGAATACTGTGATTTCAACTCCCCGAACGCCGCCCCGGGCTACCGCCGTGACAATACGGGTATGTTGGGCACCGCCGGCTACTACGGTTCCAGTTGGTCCTCTGCAATCAGCGTCGAAAACGGTATGAGCTTGCGCTTTTATACGGCCTGGCTTGTTCCCAGTAGCGACTATAGTCGTGCCTACGGTTTTCAGTTGCGTTGCCTCTCGGAATAAACGAGACATAAAAGGTCACTCAGCCAGATGCTCCACCAGCACCTTCACACCGATCAGCACCAGCATGATCCCTCCGACCAACTCAGCCCGCTCGCCGAGCCGCCCCCGGCTTTTTCGCCCCAGATACAGCCCCGTCAGCGACGAAACAAGCGTGACCGAAGCAATGATGAAAACCGCCGCCAACATATTGAGCAGCTGCGAGTCCGACGGAACGATCGTGAGCGGCAGCATCGCCATGGCGATCCCCGCCGCCAAGGCATCGATGCTGGTCGCCACCCCCAGCATCACATTCCGTCCCCAGGCGAACGGATTTCCCTTCAAATGCTCCTCATTCTCTTCGCCGAAAGAGTCCCGAATCATCTTTCCGCCCAGAAACAACAGCAACAGAAAAGCGATCCAATGGTCATACGCCTCGATCACTTTCCGGAAATTGATCGCCACCGCCCAACCGATCATCGGAGTGACCCCCTGACACACCCCCAGAACCGCCGCAAAACGAAACAGCCGCCGACGGGTGCACGCATGACAAGACATGCCGCACGAGAGCGACACGGCAAAAGAGTCGAAACAGAGTCCGACAGCGAACAACAGCAAGGTGATCAGATCCATAACCGGTGAAAATTCGAGGCGGCTAAATTAAGGATTATTCCCTTGCACCGCAAACATCGCCGACCCATATCAACCGGAGAATCGGATAGGGCCTGCCCTCCGCATCGGCCTCCGCACGAGCTATCCTCCGGAAGCCCATCCGCTCATAAAATCCGACCGCCTGTCCATTTTGCTCATTCACCTCCACCCGCCTGCAACCGCGTTCACCGACCGCATGACGCACCAGCCGCGCACCGATTCCGCGCCCCCGGAAATCCGGATGCACGAACAACATCTCGATCTCCTCGCCGAGTACCCCCATAAACGCCACGATACGCCCTTCGTGCCGCGCCGCAACCAGACTCACCGCACGCAGATACTCCGGCATCCGCCGCCTGTAGAATTCCACGTCGCCCGGTTGCAGAAAATCGTGCGTCGCCCGTACCGAAGCCTCCCAAAGGTCGATCAAAGCGGCATATTCATCCGTCTCCACCGTTGTCAGTTCCATCCTCTTTTTCATTCACTTATCCCACAATCATAGCCATAATCTCCCGCCCCTGCGCCCGGTCGCGGAATTCACCTAGATAGATTCCCTGCCACCGCCCCAAGGCCAACCGCCCCCCCCACGATGGGAACCGTCACGCCCGACCCGACGAGCGATGCTTTGGCATGAGCCGGCATATCGTCATCCCCTTCGAGCGTATGCCGAAACCAGGGCTGCCGCTCCGGCACCAGCCGGTCGAAAATGGTTGCCAAATCGGCCTGCACATCCGGATCGGCATTCTCGTTGATCGTCAGCGCGGCCGAGGTATGGCGAATAAACAGATGCAAAAGTCCCGCCTCCGGCAGCTCCGGCAGTGCGGCCACCACCTCGTCGGTCACCAGGTGGAACCCGCGCGTCCGGGCCCGGAGGGTAAAAACGACTTGTCCGACCACCATACCGTGTCTACCGTTCTTCGGCCCGGAATCCGGCCTCCGCGACAATCCGCACGATCTCCGCCGGCGCCAAATCGCTCTCGACGGTCAGCACCTTGTCGGGGAGAGTCAGGTCCAACGACCAGGCTCCGGCCGCGACGCCGTTCTTTTCGAGTGCCGCACCGATGGCAGCCACACATCCGCCACACTTCGCATTGGTTTTGAATTTATGAATCGTCATTTTATGTAAATGTAAAAATTAATCTTCGGATTTTAGGGTAGAGTAGTCCCGGCTTTTCACGCAGTCCGTTTATTCCGAGAGGCAACGCAACAGACGACCGTAGGCACGATTGCCCATGCCGCTGGGATCGAGAGTTGTTGAGTGGAAGTACAAGTATACACTATGGCTGTCGTCGACCGCAGACGAGTAGACGGAACCGTGGCTGCCCACACTGTACCATCCGCCCGTTGACGCGATGCGGTAGCCCGGGGCGGCAATCTTGTCCGTACTTTAAAATTTGCTCCATTTGAGCCGCAAACTGTTGAGCACCACCGACACCGAGCTAAACGCCATCGCCGCACTGGCCAGCATCGGACTCAACAGGATTCCGTAAGCCGGATACAACACACCCGCCGCCAGCGGAATCCCGATCAGGTTATAGACGAAAGCCCAGAACAGATTCTGCCGAATCGCCCGCACCGTCCGCCGCGACAAAAGCACCGCCTGCGGCAGACGCGCCAGATCGGAACTCATCAGCGTCACCATCGCCACATCCATCGCAATATCCGTCCCGCGCCCCATCGCCACACTCACATCCGCCCGCGCCAGCGCCTGCGAATCGTTGATCCCGTCGCCCACCATCGCCACACGCCGCCCCCGGGCCTGCAACTCCTGAACGTACCGCTCCTTATCGTCCGGCAGCACCTCTGCCCGCAGGTGCCCGATGCCCAGCTCCCGGGCCACCGCCTCGGCCGTATTCCGCCCATCGCCCGTCAGCATGTGCACCTCGATTCCCATCCGCTCCAACTCCCGCACCGCCTCCGCCGAAGTCGGCTTCACCGGATCGGCGATCGCCGCCACCGCCAACAACTCAGCCCCCCGGCCATATCCGATCACGCTCTTTCCCGCCGCCTGCCACACCTCGGTTTGCCGGGACACCCCGTCCGGTATCTCCGCTCCGTACTCCACGGCCAACGCCCGGCTGCCGACCCAATACTCCTCTCCGTCCGCCCCCCGCACCGCAATCCCTTTCCCCGTCAGGCTGCGGAAATCAGTCACCTCCGCCGCAGAAACGCCCGCCTCCGAAAGCGCCACCACCACTGCCGCCGCCAACGGATGCTCCGACTTCTGCTCCGCCCCCAGCAAGATGGCCTGCAACCCTCCGCGGACCGCCTCCGGAACCAGCCACAGCCACTCCGTCACCGCCGGTCTCCCCTCGGTCAGCGTGCCCGTCTTGTCCAGCACCACCGTATCGATCCGGCATAGATGCTCCAAAGCAAAGGCATCCTTAATCAGAATCTGCCGCTCGGCCGCCCGACCGATGCCCACCATCAGCGCCGTCGGCGTAGCCAGCCCCAGCGCGCACGGACAGGCGATCACCAGCACCGAGACCGCCGCCAGCAAGGCATAAGTCAGATTCGCCCAGCCTCCGCAAGCGATCCACACCACAAAAGTCACGACCGAGATACCGATCACCGTCGGCACGAAGACCGCACTCACCCGATCGACCGTCCGCTGCACCGGCGCCTTGCTTCCCTGCGCCAGCTGGACCATCTCGACAATCCGCGCCAGCACCGTCCCGGCCCCCACCGCCTGTGCCTCCAGCACGAAAGCCCCGCGCTGGTTGATCGTCCCCGTCCACACCCGATCGCCCGGCTTTTTCGACACCGGCAGCGGCTCGCCGCTGATCATACTTTCGTCCACATACGATGCCCCCTCGGCCACCCGGCCGTCCACCGGAATCCGCTCGCCCGGACGCACCGCGATCCGGTCGCCCGGCCTGAGCTGCGCAATCGGCACCTCCCGTTCCGTTCCGTCCGCCTCGACCAGCCGAGCCGTCTTGGGCTGCAACCCCATCAGCTTCCGGATCGCCGACGAGGTGCTCCCCTTGGCCCGCTCTTCGAGCAGCTTGCCCACCGAGACGAAAGCCACGATCATCGCCGCCGCTTCGTAATAGACATGCGGTTCCAGCCCGCGTGCCCGCCACACCTCCGGAAAGAGCGTGTTGAAAAGGCTGAACAAAAAGGCGATACCGGTGCTCAGCGCCACCAGCGTATCCATATTGGCCTTCCCGTGCCTGGCCTGCCTCCACCCCGTGACGTAGAATCCGCGTCCGAAGACAAAAAGCACGGGAATCGTCAGTCCCAGCTGCACCCACGGCGACCACTCCGCGTGCATCCATCCCATCCCCACGACCATCAGCGGAATGCACAACGCCCAGGCCCCAAGCGTCCGCCGCAGCAAAGCCCGATAGTGTCTCCGCTGCTCCCGCTCCTGCGCCTCAACGGCATTTTCTTCGTCGATAATCAGATCATAGCCGATCGCCTGCACCGCCTCCCGCATCCGGCCGAGCGTCACCTCCTCCGGATCGAACTCCACCGTCAGCGTCGCCGCGGCGAAATTCACCGACGCCTCATACACCCCCGGCAACGCCCGCACCGTGCTCTCCACGCTCGCCGCACAGACAGCACAACTCATTTCCAAGACCGGAACGGTCTTTTTCACTCGATTTTTCATAATTTCGTCCAACGGGAGCTCCACCAAGGCCCCGATACAAAAATAATGGAAATCCTGCACAGTTTCGCCCCGGTCGTCACACCGACAAGCCGGGTTTTAGTCCTCGGCACGATGCCGGGCGCCGCATCGCTCGCCAAACAGGAGTATTACGGTTTTCCGCACAACGCTTTCTGGCGCATCATGGCCGCATTGGGCGGAGCGGACAGCGTACCGGAGCGCTATGCCGACAAGTTAGAGCTGCTCCGCCGCACCGGCATCGCCCTGTGGGACGTGTGCCACAGCTGCCGCCGGGCGGGAAGTCTGGACAGTAACATCGTAGACGAAGCCCCGAACGACATCGCCGCTTTGCTGACGGCCCACCCCTCGATCCGGGCGGTAGCTTTCAACGGCGGCCCCGCTTTCCGGCTCTTCAAGAAGCACATCGGTCTCGACGCGATAGGCGAGGGGAGAGCCCTGTTGACCCTGCCGTCCACCAGCCCGGCCAACGCCTCGTGGTCGTACGAGCGGAAACTCGCGGCCTGGTCGGCTTTGCGCGAGTGGCTGTAAGGAGCCCGAACCGCCTGAAAACGAAAAATCCCGCGGACGACACTTTGATCATGATGTGTCCGCGGGATTTTCCTATCTGCCACAAGAAAAACGTCAATCGTAAGCGTTCGACTTCAGAATCCCCACCTCTCTCGGCGTCAGATAGCGCCAGAACCCTCTCCGTAGCCCCATCTTCGTCAGACCGGCAAAATAGACCCGATCCAGCTTCACCACCTCGTATCCCAGCGCTTCGAACATCCGCCGCACGATCCGGTTGCGACCCGAATGGAGCTCCACCCCCACCTCGCGCATATTCCCCTCCACCCAGCTCACCTCATCGGCCCGGATCGGCCCGTCCTCCAGCTCGATCCCCGCGGTCAGTTTCTCCAAATCCTCCTCGCTGCACGGTTTATCGAGAAAAACGTGGTAGATCTTCTTTTTATTGTAGCTCGGATGGGTCAGCTCCTTGGTCAGATTGCCGTCGTTGGTCAGTAACAGCACCCCCGTCGTATTCTTGTCCAGCCGCCCCACCGGATAGACCCGCTCCTTGCACTCGCCCTTCAACAGGTCGATTACCGTCCGGTCCGCATGCGGATCGTCCACCGTCGTCACATACCCCTTCGGTTTGTTCAGGATGATGTAGACCTTCTTTTCCCCCTTGAGCAGTTCTCCGTTGAGCCGCACCTCGTCCTTGCCCGGCCGTATCTTCGAACCGAGCTGATCGACCCGGACGCCGTTCACCGTCACCTCGCCCGCCTCGATCAGCTGATCCGCCTCGCGCCGCGAGCAGACACCCGACATCGCAATAAAGCGGTTGAGCCGCATCTCCTCCGGCATCGCCTGCGCCGCCTCCTCATAGCGCCGCTTGCGCTCCCGCCCCTCATCGAAGCGCTTATCGGAATACGCCTGCTTTTTGTTCTTGGAATAGGCCTGCCGTTTATCCGAGTCATAGACCCGTTTTTTCATCCCCTCCGGACGCTCTCCGTCGTTTCGCGACGAATCCCGCCGCGCGCCGAACTCCTTCTGTTTGAACTCCTTTTTCGGCCCCTTCTTCCTGAAGTCGTTCCGGAAATCCTTGAACACCGGCCCCTCCGTCCGTTCGCCTCCGCGCTCTTCGGTCTCCTCCTCGCTACGCAGCGCCTCTTCGCGCCGCGTCCGGAAAAACGAACGGCCGCTCCGGCCGTCGCGTCCGCCGAACGGACGCTTCTTATTCGTATGCTGCTGATCCATAATGTACTCTTAAATCGATTCTGAAAACGTTGCAAAGATACCCCTTATTCTCTAAATTTGTACGCATTTTCAACGAACCATGAAAAGATACGATTTCGACACCTGCATCGACCGCCACGGCACCGACTGTGAAAAATACGAAGACCTGATGACCGTTTTCGGAACCGACCAAGTGATTCCGCTCTGGATCGCCGACATGGACTTCGCGACAGCCGACTTCATCATCGAAGCGATGCGGCAACGGATGCAGCACCCGATTTTCGGCTACACCTTCCGTCCCCGATGCTACCACGAAGCGATCTGCGGCTGGGTGGCACGACACAGCGGATGGGAAATAGACCCTTCATGGCTCGCCTTTTCGCCGGGGGTGGTGGCAGGGGTGACCTTCGCCATGCTCAGCTGCACCGAGCCGGGCGACGGCGTCGTCATTCAGCCGCCGGTCTACCACCCGTTCGCCAACACCATCCGGAACAACGGACGAACGGTGCTGACCAACCCGCTGGTTCAGGATCCGGAAGGAGAGAGCGGCTGCGGCGGCTACCGGATCGACTTCGAAGACCTGGACACCAAGCTCTCGCAGGCGCGCGCGATGATTCTGTGCAACCCGCACAACCCGACCGGCCGCGTCTTTACGAAAGGGGAACTGCTGAAAATCGGCGAGTTGTGCCGTAAGCACGACGTCACGATCATCTCGGACGAAATCCACTGCGACTTCATCTTCCGGCCCTATCAGCACCTGCACATCGCCGCGCTGAACGACGACCTGGCGAACCGGACGGTGACCCTCATCGCTCCGAGCAAGAGTTTCAACGTGGCCGGATTCTCCACGGCGGCAGCCGTGATTCCGAATGCCGAACGCCGCGCCGCCTATCAGGCCGAAGTGGACAAAATCCACATCGAAAACGGCAATATCTTCGGTGCCGTGGCCTTGCAGACCGCTTACGAACAGGGGGACGAGTGGATGAGCCAACTGCTGGAATACCTGCAGGGCAATGTCGACTTCGTCCATGACTTCATCCGGCGGGAGTTGCCCTCGGTGGGGTGCTACAAACCGGAATCGACCTTCCTGATGTGGCTCGACTTCCGCGCGTGGGGGATGACCCAGGAGGAACTCAACCGCTTCCTCGTACACGAGGCAGGGCTGGGCCTCGGCGACGGATCCATTTACGGAGTCGAGGGAACCGGTTTCGAACGGCTCAATATCGGTACCCCGCGGTCGGTGCTCGAACGCGCCCTGAACCAGCTCGCCGAAGCGGTGCGGAAACGGGGGCTGTAATCCGCTCCGTTCTCTGCAAACACAACGACTAACCCAAAATTTAACTTCATATGACAAACAAAACAATCGCTCTCTTCTTGACAGCTGCTTTCATCGGCGGCGCAGCTCTCGTGCCAGAACCGGCTGCGGCACGGGCACCGAAGATGAAACATGTGGTCATGATCGGCAGCGACGGTTTCAGCGCGGAGGTGCTGACCAAAAATCCGGGCCGTTTCCCGAATCTGGAACGGATGATGAAAGAGGGTTCTTATACCACCGAAGCGCGGAGCGTACTTCCTTCGTCGAGCGCCATCAACTGGGCCACCCTGCTGATGGGAGCCGGCTCCGAGATGCACGGCTTCACAGAGTGGGGGAGCAAGACCCCGGAAGTGGAACCGATCTGCACCACGAAATACGGGATGTTTCCGGGAATTTTCGGCCTCGTGCGCGACCAGCGGCCGGAAGCGGTGACCGGCGTAGTCTATTCGTGGGACGGGGTAGGTTACCTGTTCGAAAAAGAGGCGGTAGACCTCGACACGACCACCCGGGACAACGACGACGAAGCGACCCGCCTCTTCTGCGACTTTCTGAAGACCAACCAGCCTACGCTCGCCTTCATCCATATCGGCGAACCGGATCACGCCGGCCACTCGATCGGATGGATGACCCCCGAATACATCCGGGCCTGCGAAAAAGTCGATTCGCTGGTGGGAGTGATCTACGACTGCGTGCGGGAGAATATGGACATGAAATCGACTGCCGTCATCTTTACGGCGGATCACGGCGGCAAAGGGACTGCTCACGGCGGAAAGACCATGAATGAGATGCGCGCACCTTATATCATCGTCGGTCGCGGAATTCCGGCCGGGCAGAAAATCGACCGCATCGTGATGAAATACGACAACGCGCCGACCATCGCGGATCTGTTGCGGCTCGATGTGCCGGAGGCTTGGTACGGGAAATCCATTCTGCGGTAATTTTTCACCACCTTCTTATTGAACGCAGCAGGGAGCACTCTCTATCGGAGTGCTCCCTGCTTTTTTTGAGCGCATCCGCCATCCGCCGCACCTATTCCGCCTTGAGCGCATCCACCGGATTGTCCGTCGCCGCCCGCCAACTCTGGATCGTCACCGTAGTCAGCGTAATCGCCAGCACGATCAGCAGCGACACCACGAAAACCCACCAGTAGACCGGCGTCCGGTAGGCGAACCCCTCCAGCCAGCGCGTCACCCCATACCACGCCAGCGGAACCGCCACCGAAAAACAGATCAACACCATCCGCACAAACGAGCGGTTGAACATCCCCAGAATCTCCGCCACCGTAGCTCCCATCACTTTCCGTACCCCGATCTCCTTGCGCCGGTACTGCGTCTCGAAAACCACCAGCCCGAAAACTCCCACCAACGAAATCACCACTGCCAACAGCGAAAAAGTCGTAATCAGTGCCGTCGTCTTCCGCTCCTTCCGGTAGACGCTGTTGAAGACCTCGTCGTAGAACTGCACCGACACCGGATAAGTCGGATCGAACTCGGCCACCGTCCGGCGGATATGTTCCACCGCCCGCTCCACATCGCCGTTGATCCGGACATACGTCCACGGCAGCGACGAACGGTACAGTCCCGCCGGCGGTTCGACGCTCAGACAAAATGCCCCCGAGCTGGCAAGTTGCAACGGCTGGTAATTAATATCCGGTATGAAACCGACCACCTCGCCGTATTCGAGATCGAGCCCCAGCTCCACGGTCGAATACATCCGCCGGGTCGCTTCGTTCATGATGAAACGCATTTTGTCGGCCCTGTTATCATTCTCCTGGAAATTCCGCCCCTCCACCACCGGAATCTTCATCACGTCCAGAAACTCGGACGATACCGGTAAATAGGCAAACCGAACCGTCTCGCCTCCGACCTCCGTCTCGTTAACCTGCGCTCCGCCCGTACCGAACAGAAACTGAGAGAAAGCGACGTGTTCGATCTGCGGACTCTCCTTGAGCCGGTTCACCAGCAGCTCCCGATGCTCCATGGTCAGCGCATCGTTGAGTTCGAGCACCGCCACCTGTTCGGTATCATATCCCGTATCGCGGGTGCGGAGATAGCCGTTCTGGAGCTGCATGAAGAAAGCTGCGATAATCAGGCCCGTCGAGATAACATATTGCGTCCCGACCAGCGCCATCCGCAGGGCGCGCCCCCGGGACGAGAGTCCGAACGACCCTTTGAGCACCAGCGCCGGCGGAAACCGGGTAGCGAAGAACGCCGGATAGAGTCCCGCCAGTAGCCCCACGCCGAGAGCGACCGCCAGCCCGATCCCGACGATACCCGGAGCGGTCGTCAGATTCAGATCGACGTCTAAAAACGCCGTAAACCCGGTCCGCCCGACCGCATAGACCCAGAACAACGAGGCGAGAAAAGCCAGCAGCGCGATTCCCACCGCCTCGCCGACCAGCACCGTGCGCAGCATCCCGACCGACGAACCGAACACCTTCTGCGTATTGATGCTTTTGATCCGGAGCGGCACGAGCGACGTGGCGAAATTCACGAAATTCACCGCCGCGATGCCGATCACCAGCAACGCGATGGCCAGCAGCACTGAGGTCGTGGCCCGACTCCCTTTCGGCACGGCATCGTACTGCACATTTGCGGCATAGTGCAGGTCGGCCAGCGGATGGAGCCGCACGGCCTTGTAATCCCGAATCCACCCCGGAATATCCGGCGAGTGGAGCACCTCGTCCAACAACTGCCGTTCGACCTCCGCCGGATCGGCCCCCGCCGAGAGGGTAACATACAGCTGATAATTGAAATGCCAGCCATCCCACGGCTTCCAGACCGTCGGATTGATACCGTAATAGGCCACATTCTGCACCAGCGTATTGCGCGGAAAATCGCGATAGACGCCGCCGACAGTCATCACCGTATCGGCGGTCGAGGTGAAGATGATCCGCCTCCCGCAGGCGCTCTCGTCGCCGAAGAACTTACGGGCCATACTCTGCGGAATCACGACCTGTCCCGGCTCGGCCAACGCTTCGCGCCGCCCCTCGACCATATCGAAATCGAAAATCTCCGCAAAATCGGGATGGATCAAGTGCACATCGACCCGATAGCCCTGCACCGCGCCGTTGCGTTCGACTTTGGCCAGATTCCCGATGGTCGCAAAATCCATCCGCAAGCCGGTCATCTCGATCTGCGGCAGCCGGTCTTCGATCAGTTCGGCCCATTTCCGTCCCACCAGCGCATTATAAGTGGTGCTGTCCTCGCTCACCTCGACCCGGTAGATCCGGTCGCTCTTCGGGTGGAACCGGTCGAACGAGCGATCGTAATGCACCTGCATCAGAATGATCATGAAGGCGGCGAAGGCAATCGACAACCCCACGATATTGAGCGCCGAGGCCAGCCGGAAACGCCGCAAGACAGTCAGCAAATTTCGTAAAATCATTCTCATAGTTTCGAATGTATTTTTAATCCGTCTTGTCGTATGCCAAAATCGAACCAAACCAAGTATCAAGGTGGAAATCAATATTTTACCAAACCATACCATTCCTGCGGTTGTCAAAAAATTAGACAGTCAGTGTCTAATTTTTTGACAACCGCCCTCCGGTAAATGCAAGGCCTCCGGGCGGTGAGATCTCTTTTTGCAGAGACTCACGCCCGGAGGCCTCGTTTCGAAAGCAGTCGGAAAAGCGGTTAGAAAATCGGGTACTTCACAAATACCTCGATCGCCTGATACTCAGCCATCCCGAGCTTGTCATACAGTTGTGCGGTAGCCTGCGTCCGGTCTTCGGCACGTTCCCAGAACTCGCGTTTGTCGTCTCCCGGGAACGGCACGATATCCTTCTGAGACAAGTGCCGGTAAATGGCATGGCGTTTCTTGATCACCTCGTCCGGGCTCAGCGGCACCGCCATGTCAACCATATCCAGATCCCACTCCTGCCAAGCCCCGCGGTAGAGCCACATCACGCAATCCTTCAACCACGCATCCCCCGCCTCCTTGATCTGGTTCACCGCCGCCAGCACGATTTCGATACAAACGCGGTGCGTCCCGTGCGGATCCGACAGGTCGCCCGCCGCATAGATCTGGTGCGGCTGAATCTTCCGCAGCAGCGCGACCACGATATCGATATCCGCCTGACTGATCGCCCCTTTCTTCACCGAACCGGTTTCGTAGAACGGCAGATTGAGGAAATGTACATTGGTATCGTCGTTCAAGCCGAAGCTCCGGTCAGCCGCTCTGGCCTCTCCGCGCCGGATCGCCCCCTTGAATTTCCGCAGTTCGAGCGGCTCCGGCTGTCCCTTGACCTTGCTCTGGATCAGCTGCTTGAAATGTTCGTACTTGTCCTCGAACCCGCATTCGCGCGCCGTATCCAAAGTCTGGAGCACCACATCGTCATGCACGGCGATATTCCCGGAGGTCTGGTAAGCGACATGCACGTCGTGTCCCTGATCCGCCAAGCGGATAAATGTCCCCCCCATCGAAATCACGTCGTCGTCCGGGTGCGGGCTGAAGATCACCACCCGTTTCGGGAACGGGAACGAGCGCGCCGGCCGCGTCGAGTCGTCCGCGTTCGGCTTTCCGCCCGGCCATCCCGAGATGGTATGCTGCAAATCGTTGAAGACCTGAATATTGATCTTGTCATAGGTCATTCCGGTATCTTCGATCAGCTGCCCGAGGCTGTTGTCGATATAGTCCTGATAGGTCACCTTCAGAATCGGTTTGTTGACTTTCTGACAAAGCCACAAGACCGCTTTCCGGATAAACCGGTTCGTCCACACGCACGTCCCCACGAGCCACGGCGTCGCCACGCGCGTCAGCTGCGAAGCCGCATCCTCGTCCAGCACCACTTCGACATTGGTATGGTTCTGCAGGTAGGAAGCCGGCACAGCCGCATCCACAGCTCCCTCGATCACCTTGGCCGCCACCTCCGACTTGTCCTCGCCCCATCCGATCAGGATGATGCGTTTGGCCTGCATGAGGGTGGCAATCCCGACCGTCAAAGCCCGGGTCGGCACGTTCTCGATCCCGTAGAACGACGATGCCACCAGCTTCCGCGACGCATTGCTCAACGCCACGATCCGCGTGCGGGTATTCTGATAAGTCCCCGCCTCGTTCAGCGCCACCTGTCCCTGATCGCCCATCCCGAGCAGCAAGATATCGATTCCGCCTGCCGCCACAATTTTCGCTTCGTACTCCTTGCAGTATTCGCTGACCCGTTCCGCCGGCACCGTCCCGTCCAGCGTATGCACTTGTTCGGCCGGAATGTCCACCTGATTGATCAGCTCTTCGTACAGCGAGTAGGTATAGCTCTGTTGTTCGCTGGCCTGAATGGGGTAGAACTCGAACAAGGTGAAAATCACGACATTCTTGAAGCTCAGCCCCTCGCTTTTATGTTTCCGGACGAGTTCGCGATAGACTCCGATCGGCGACTTTCCGGCCGTCAACGCCAGCACGCACCGTTCACCCGCCGCAGTCTTAGCCTGAATAGCCGCTGCGATCTCATCGGCTACACGAATCGCCCCCTCTTCCGCCGTCGCCGCGATGTAGGTGGGAATGCGTTCGAACCGGGTGACGATCTCCATCGGTTCGGCCCCTGCTTTCAGTCCTCCTTCGGTCTTAAGCTTGTAATTGGTACTCATAACGGTTTTATTGTTTTGATGTTTCGTTGATAATCATTCCGAAGGCCTCGCCCATGGTCAGGCCCGCCTCGCGCCACTGCTGGGGCACGATACTGGCCGCGCTCATCCCCGGCGTGGTGTTGACCTCGATAAAGTACGGTTCTCCCGTCCGTCGGTCGATGATGAAATCGACCCGCACCACCCCCCGGCATCCCAAAGTACGGTAAGCCGTCGCCGTCGCCTCGTTGAGCCGACGTACCACATCCTCCGGCAACTCCGCCGGCGTCACCTCGCGACACGCCCCCGCCGTATATTTCGCCTCAAAATCGAAAAACTCGTTTTCCGTAATCAACTCCGTCACCGGCAGAATCCACTCCCATCCGTCGATCACCATCATCCCGCAGCTCACCTCGCGCCCGTCGACGAACTGCTCCAGCAGCACCGCATCGCTCTCCGCGAAAGCCGCTTCGATGGCCGCTTTTATCGCCGCAGGATCAGCCGACTTGATTTTCGTCACTCCGAAACTGCTCCCGCTGGCATTCGGTTTGACGAAAAACGGCAGCCCCAGTTCCTTTATAATAGTATCCGCCTCCGGAATCGGTTCCCCGCGATGCAGCAAGATTTCCCGCGCCAGGTTGATCCCCGGCCGCCCCCTCAAAGCCGCTTTGCAGAGCGATTTATTGAACGTCAGCGCCGAAACCTCCGGCGTACAAGTCGAGTAGGGGATTCCCATCAGCTCGAAATACCCCTGCAAAATCCCGTTCTCGCCCGGCGTCCCGTGAATCTCGATCAGCGCATAGTCGAACTTTTTTCGGCAGCCCGCCCCCGATTGTGCCGGATCGACAAAGCTGAAATCGTTCAAATCCACCGGCACCGTCGCCCCCTCAGGCGTCGCGTCCACCGGATTGACCCGCCAGACCCCGTGCCGCAGCACGACCAGATAAGGTTCATAAAGATTCCGATCCAGACAGCCCCACACCTGCGCCCCACTCTTATATGAAATCACATCCTCGGAGGAGTCCCCTCCGGCGATGACAGCAACGATCTTTTTTTTCGACATTTCGCGTTTCGATCTGAATTTCAGCCTTTCCGCTGCCCTCCGACAACGGTATTGCACTCTACAAATTTATGGATTTTTTGCTTTATCTTTATCCAATAAATATCCAAAAACTCACCTCGGAATGAAAACTCCTATTACAGAGCTTTTTAAGATAGAACACCCCATCGTTTCGGGCGGCATGGTCTGGTGCAGCGGCTGGCGGCTGGCCTCGGCCGTATCGGCCGCCGGAGGTCTGGGACTGCTGGGCGCCGGCTCCATGCACCCCGAGACGCTGGCCGAACATATCGCCAAGACGCGCGCCGCACTGGCCGATACCGGCCGGCCGTTCGGCGTGAATGTGCCGCTTTTCTACCCGGAGATCGAACGGGTGATTCAACTGCTGATCGACGAACGCGTACCGATCGTCTTCACCTCGGGCGGCAACCCGGCCCTCTACACCGGACGCCTCAAGGAGGCGGGAATCACGGTGGCCCATGTGGTCGCCTCCGCCCGGTTCGCCCGGAAAGCGGAAGCGGCGGGGGTAGACGCCATCGTGGCCGAGGGGTTCGAAGCGGGCGGACACAACGGACGGGAGGAGATTACGACCATGGCCCTGATTCCGCAGGTTCGGGCGGCGACCGGACTGCCGCTGCTGGCCGCAGGCGGGATTGCGACCGGAGCGGGCATGCTGGCCGCCATGACGCTGGGAGCGGACGGGGTGCAGCTGGGAACACGCTTTGCGCTGGCCGCGGAGTCGTCGGCCCACGAGGCTTTCAAACAGTTGTGCGTGACCCTCGGCGAGGGAGACACGATGCTCGCCCTCAAGAAGTTGAGTCCGGTTCGGCTGGTCAAGAACGAATTTTACCAACGGGTCGCCGAGGCCGAGGCAAGAGGGGCTTCAGTTGAAGAGTTGCGGGAACTGTTAGGCGCAAAGCGCTCGAAACGAGGCATCTTCGAAGGCGACCTGACGGAAGGGGAGCTGGAGATCGGTCAGATCGCCTCGTTGATTCGCGAGGTGGAGCCGGTGGCGGAGATCATGCAGCGGCTGACGACCGAATTCGACGCCGCCGTAGAGCGGGTCAGCCGATGGAAAACCGAGTCGGAAAAGGCATAGAGCGATGAAAATCGAAGAAATCGGAGAGTTCGGTCTGATCGGCCGCATCGCCGCCGCTTTCCGGCCGCTCGTACCGGCAGGCTGGGAGGGGATCGGCGACGACTGCGCCGTGATTCCGTGGGACGACAGCAGGTCGCTGGTCGTCACCACCGACCTGCTGGTCGAAGATGTCCATTTCCTGCGCGACCGGATTTCGGCCTACGATTTGGGATACAAGGCCTTAGCTGTCAATCTGAGCGACGTGGCGGCAATGGGAGCCACGCCGACGGCCACCTTCCTGAGCCTAGGTCTGCCGACCGACGGAGTCGGGGTAGAGTGGTGCGACCGTTTTTTCGAGGGTTACCGCTCGTTCGGCGTGCCGCTCTTAGGAGGCGACACGACCGCTGCGCCGCAAGGTATCGTCATCAATATCACGGTTTTAGGCATGGCGGAGAGCGACCGGATCAAGCGGCGGAGCGGGGCAGAGGCGGGCGACCTGATCGTCGTGACCGGGCCGTTGGGCGATTCGGCAGCCGGATTGCAGGCCTTGCTGGCGGATTTGCCGACCACGCCGGAAATCGCCGCCCTGATCGAGGCCCACCACCGCCCGAGGCCGCATCTGGCCGAAGGGGAGTGGCTGGGGCGAGAGAGCGACGTGCACGCCCTGATGGACGTTTCAGACGGTGTGGCTTCGGATTTGAGACACATCCTGCGGGCATCGGGGGTCGGCGCGGAGATCGACACGGCGTCTCTCCCCATCTCCGACCGATTGCAGCGAGTTGCCACGGAGCAAGGCTGGAATGCCATCGAACTGGCTTTGACCGGCGGCGAAGACTATGTTTTGCTGGGTACAGTGGCTCCGGCACGGTTCGAAGAGCTGCAGGCACGGTTCACCGAACGGTTCGGTCGGCCTTTGGCTACGATCGGGCGCTGCGTCGCCGGCCCTGCGGAAATTCGATACGATGGGAAACCGCTGGATTTCAGCGGATTCAAACACTTCTGACCATGAAACGCATACTGACCATAGCCGGTTCGGACAGCGGCGGCGGCGCAGGCATACAGACCGACATCAAGACCATCTCGGCCTTGGGCGGCTACGCATCGAGCGTCCTGACAGCCGTGACGGCACAGAATACGAGAGGGGTAGCGGATGTAGAGTTTCTCTCGCCGGATATCGTTGAGAAACAGCTCCGTGCCGTGCTGGACGACATCGGAACGGACGCCGTGAAGATCGGCATGCTGGGAACGAGGAAGGTAGTCGAACGGGTTGCGAAATTATTGGAAGAGTACCGTCCGCCGGTCATCGTGCTCGACCCGGTGCTGGTCGCCACCTCGGGCGACGTGCTGACCGGCGGGAGCGCCACCGATGCCATCAAAGACAGCCTGCTACCGCTGGCCACGGTCGTGACGCCGAACATTCCCGAGGCGGAACAGCTGACCGGACTCTCCATCGCCTCGCCGGACGACTACGAAGCTGCCTGGGAGCGATTTCGAGGGATGGGGGCGCAGGCCGTCCTGCTCAAAGGCGGCCACCTGACCGGCGACCGGCTCACCGATACGCTCTTTTCCACCGGCGATCCGACGGCGCATGCCTATACCCACGACCGGATCGAGACGCGGAATACGCACGGTACGGGCTGCACGCTCTCCAGTGCGCTGGCGACCTTTCTGGCGCTGGGCCAGCCCCTGGCCGAAGCGGCGGAGCAGGCGACCGATTTCATCCACGCCGCGATCGCCGCCGCCCGCGACCGGTCGATCGGTTCGGGGCACGGCCCGGTGGAACCGTTTTTCGACCGAAACCGCTGACTTCGCCCGAAATTTACCGTATCTTTGTCCGGCAGGCCATGAAATTCGAGCGACTTTTCTCCAACCGGAACATCTTCATCTGCGCGACCTTGGTATTCGTCGCGTGGATCGTCTTTTTCGACCGCAACAACTACCTCGACAGCCGACAGCTCAATCAGAAAATCCGGGAGCTCGAACAGGAAAAGGTATTCTATATCCACAAGATCGCGGAGGACAGCGCCGTGATCGCCGGGCTGAAAGACAGCGCCTTTCTGGAGCGCTTCGCCCGCGAGAACTTCCTGATGCACCGCCCGGGCGAGGTGATCTACCTGATCGACGAAAAGTAGCCCCGAGGTTATTTCCGAATCCATCCTCCTCCGACCATCGTCCGCCGCAGCGCGAAGTCGTCGTCGAACACGATGAGGTCGGCATCCAGCCCCTGGCGAATCTCCCCTTTCCGTTCCGAAATACCCATGATCCGCGCCGGCGTCCCGGCCGCCATCCGCACCGCATCCGACAACGGACAACCCGCCTCCCGCACCATCGTCCGGATCAGCCGAATCCCCGTCGCAATGCTCCCCGCAATGGCCGAACCGTCCGCCAGTTTACAGACACCCTCCTCGATCATCAGCCTCGGATCGCGCCGGCAAATCCCCTCCGCCTCTCCCTCGCGGCACGCTTCCGACAGCGCGTCCGTCACCAGAACCACCCGCTCCGGCCCCTTGATCCGATAGACGAGCCGTAAAATATCCGCCGGCACATGGATCCCGTCGGCAATCACCTCGACCGTCATCCCTTCGGTCAGATAAATCCCCTCGACCGTCCCGCCGCGTTTGTAGATGCCCTCTTTGTGAACCGCCGTCATCGCATTGTAAAAGTGCGTCGCATGGGTGAAACCCGCTTCCCACGCCCGTCTCACCGCCGGATAGTCGGCCGTCGTATGGGCCACCGAGACCACCACGCCCCGCGCCGAAGCATACCGCCCGAACTCCAACGCCCCCGGCAGCTCCGGAGCCGCACTCCAGCGCTTGATGCACGTCGTCCCCTCCAACAGTTCGCGATACTCTTCCGGCTTGGGCGGATAGATGTGATCCGGATGCTGAGCCCCCTTCATCACCGGATTCAGATAGTTCCCCTCCAGGTGCAGCCCCATGATGCACGCCCCGCCGCCATCCGGCTTGGCCATCACCTGTTCGCATGTCCGGATCGACCGCCGAAAAACCTCCACCGCATCGGCGGCAATCGTCGGATAAAGCGCCGTCGTCCCATGCAGGGCATGTGCCCGGGCAATCGCCCGGAAAGCCTCCGGCGTCGCCTCCGAAAAATCATGTCCCGCCGCCCCATGCACATGCGCGTCGATGCATCCCGGAGCCACATAACACCCCTCCGCATCGAACACTTCAGCCCCGGCCGGCAGTTCGACATTCCGTTCCGTCACCTCGGCGATTCTTCCCTCCGCAACGACGACCTGTCCCTGCGGCAAAATCCCGCCCGGCGTCACCACCCGGCCGTTCACGATTTTCCACATCCCGTTCATACCGTTTTTTCATTTGCAAAATGGTATCCCCTCAAAAATTCTTCGACCTCCATGGCCCGTTTCCCCGCCACCTGCAACCGGTCGACATACAGCCACCCATCCTTGCACGCCACCCGCAACCAACGCTTGCCGTCCGTGTCGAACCCCTGCTCAGCGGCCTCCGGCAACACAGCATCGAACGGTTCATAGTGTGCCTCTAAAATCTTGGCTGTCGTCTCGCCCGGAAAATCGCACCAAGCCCCCGGATACGGACTCAACCCGCGCACCTTATCGTACAGCGAGCGGGTGGAGTAGTCCTCCCACCGTTTCCCCTCGGCCACCAGCCGACAGTCCTCCCTGAAAATCTTCGGCGCCGGCTTCAGTCCATCCTCCGGAACCTGAGGCTGCACCGTCGGCCGCACCGTCCCCGCCGCCAAACCCTTGACCGTCTCCACCACCAGCCCGGCCCCCAGCTCCATCAACCCGTCGTGCACCGTCCCCGCCGTATCCGTGTCGGAAATCGGCAACTCGCTCTGCATCAGAATCGCCCCCGTATCGATCTCGTGATCCAGCAAAAAAGTGGTCACACCGGTCTTTCGCTCTCCGTTCATCACCGCCCAATTGATCGGCGCCGCTCCCCGGTACTGCGGCAACAAAGAGGCGTGCAGGTTAAACGTCCCGAGCCTCGGCATCGCCCAGATCACCTCGGGCAGCATCCGAAACGCCACGACAATCGCCAAATCCACCCGTAGCGCCTCGAACGCCGCCACAAACTCCGGGTCTTTCAACTTCACCGGCTGCAACAACGGCACTCCCGGCAAAGCCTCCGTCGCATACTGTTTGACGGCCGACTGCTGCATTTTCCACCCCCGTCCGGCCGGTTTGTCCGGCACCGTCACCACTCCGACAATACGATATCCTCCTTCGACCAACCGCCGCAGAGGTTCCACCGCAAAATCGGGCGTACCCATATAAACTATCCGTAACTGTTTCGCTTCCATCGACATATATGTATCTGGCATGTGTTTTTTATTTCCCCTGTTCCGTTTATTCCGAGAGGCAACGCAACTGAAAACCGTAGGCATGGTGGAGCGCGTTGTTAGGATTAAGCAATGTCACGTTGAATCCCAAATACATACCATTTGTACTGCTGACCGTCGAAGACCAGCTATACCCGTTGTTACCGACGCTCGCCGGTGTGCCCGAGCCTGCGTAGCGGTAGCCCGGGGCGGCTTCTGTTTATTCCGAGAGGCAACGCAACGGAAAACCGTGGGCTCGATTATAGACAGCATGCGTATCCAACCCCTGCATGTAAAAATACAGATATATTCCTAAGCAGCCGCTGACCGAAGACGACCAGTTGTATCCGTCATAACCGACACTCATTAACTTCCCTGGATTTCCATAATCTCCCGCATCGCGGAAGCCCGGGGCGGGGCCGCCGTAGGGTAGAGGCTGCCATTTCGGAGTGCGGCACGCCCCGTTTATTCCGAGAGGCAACGCAACTGAAAACCGTAGGCGCGGCTGTCCGCGTGGCTGGGATTGAACCATGTTGCATGGAAACCCAAGAACATGCCGAAGATACCGTTGTCCGTAGAAACCCAGTTGTACCCGCCGTCGCCGACGTACATCGGATCGCCTAACCGTCCGTAGTTGCCTGCGTCGCGGTAGCCCGGGGCGGGGTTTAGCGGGTCGGAGCCAGCGTGGCCGAAACGAGCACCGCGAAGTTGCGGCCCTAC
>NZ_CAJTMN010000005.1 GCF_910577125.1 uncultured Rikenella sp. | reverse complement strand
GGCCGAAACCCTGCGACCCGCAGGGTCGCGCGGGCCGGAGCCACCCCCGGCGGAGGCCTGCAACTGCGCGATGCTTGTTTCCGGCCTCGCTGGCTCCGACCCGCTCCAAATTTAGCCCAATTCACCGCCCAAATTTCTGTCTATTCGTCCTCGGCGCGCCCCCCTCGCGCCGGTGCCTTCGGGCACTCCGAAATAGCAGCCTCTACCCCAAAACCGAGCCCGGCGATTCCTGCGGAATCGCGCTACTCGCTCTCGGCCCCGTGTCAGCCCATGTGGCTCCGCTATCGCTCCGCCACCTCTACCGTCGCCCGCTGGGATTTCATCTCGATTTTGCTCATCGCAAAACGAGTGAAATCCCTCTTTAAGCGGGCGGGCGACGGGAAAGTTTTGAGCCGGATGGAACTGCCCTTACGCCGGGCGGGCGGTGCGTGCCGCACTCCCAATTGGCTGTGTCGGCCCAAATCTTCGAACTGTTCTCTGTTCGCGCGCCTTACGCGATTATCTATTTTGACTCACCGTCAAAATAAAAAATCGCTTCTTTAGGCGGCGGCGCGCGGTCGAGCTTTGAACAGGACGGAACTGCCCTGCGCGGGCGGCGGCCGAGTGACCTCGGCGGGACGGAGCGAAACTACGTTTCGCTTACTGGCTTGCTACGCCCCGTTCTTCGTTCGCGTGCCAGCCGCGAAAGCAACCCTCTCACACCGCAGCCGGAGAGGGGGTCTCGGACGGCGAGGTCGGGTAAGAGATCCGACCATGATAAATATTATTCAGCCGGGTCTTGAAAAGCTCTTTGATGCGCGTCACCTCGGCAAACGAGAGATCGGCCTGACTCAACTGATGCTCGGCGATCTGACGGTCGATGATGCGATCCACCAGCTCGTCGATCGTCTCGCGGTCGTAGTTCGCCAGCGAGCGCGACGCCGCCTCGACCGAATCCGCCATCATACAGATCGCCACCTCGCGCCGCACCGGCTTCGGCCCCGGATAGACGAACTCTTCCGGATGCTCCACCTTGCCGTGCAGCCGCTCCTCCTCTACATAAAAATAGTACATCTTCGACGTCCCGTGGTGCCGCGAGATGAACTCCTGAATCACCGCCGGCAGACGATGTTTCCGCGCCAGCGTAATCCCCTCGGTCACATGCGACCGCACGATCGCCGCACTCTGAGACGGACTCAGCATCGAATGCGGATTGAAGTTGCCCGTTTGATTTTCCACGAAATAGAACGGATTCTCCATCTTCCCCACATCGTGATACAGCGCCCCGGCCCGCGCCAGCAGCGGATTGGCCCCGATCTCCTTGGCCGCGCTCTCGGCCAGCGACGCCACCTGCACCGAATGCTGAAACGTCCCCGGCGCCTTTTCAGCCAGCTGCAACAGCAGCGGCTGGTTCGTATCCGACAACTCCAGCAGCGTGATGTCCGACACGAAGCCGAAAACCCGCTCGAAGATATAGATCAGCTGGTAGAACGCCAGCATCAGGAAAGCGCTCGCCACGAACCACAACATGCCCGAATAATCGACGAACAGCGTCCCCTGCTTCATCCAAAGCAGAGCCACATAGATCAGCTCCTGCACCAGCAGCACCGCCCCCACCGCGCGAAAGACCCGGTGACGCTGATAGGCATGCCGGATCACGAAAATCGCCGTAATCCCCCCCAGAAACTCGACCGTAAAGAATTCGAAGCTGAACCGCACGAACAGCGAAGCGATCAACACTACCGAAATATTGCCGAAAATCGCCACCCGCGTATCGAAAAAAGCCAGCAACAGAACCGCCACCACCGGCAACGGCACCACATACGGGCTCAGGAACTGCGTCCGCACCACCAGAGCCATTAGGCCCGCCATCACCACATAGAGCGAAAAGACGAACAGCATCGGTCGCCAGGCCGTAAAATGGTTCTGCGAGAAGTAGGTGAAAAAGACGTAGCTCAGGGTCATCAATGCCGCCATGATCAGGAAGCGGCTCAGAAACAGCACCGCCCCGCTGATCCCCCGTCCCAGCCGGTTCTCATACTCCCGCCGATAGGAGGTCAGCACCGTCGCCGTGTGGCGGTCGATCAGCTGGCCCTTTTGAACGATCACCTCGCCCGTGCGCACAATCCCCTCGGTACGCGACAGCCGTGCGAGGAGCTCCTCGCGCAGCCGGGCATTGAGCGACCGGTCGTAGACGAGCGACGGTGTCAGGTAGCGCGCCGCCTGCTGCGGATCGATCCCCTCGGTCTGCTGCAGGTAGTCCATCGCCGTATTGGGCGTGAACATATCGGCCGCGAACCGGCCCGACAGGACATGGGCGCTGTCGATCCGCACCATCCGGTCGGTATAGGCCGCCCGGTCGGCCTCACTCACCACTCCGCGGGCGTACACCTGCCGGAAAGCGCGCCAGATCGCCTCGCGCCGATTATCCGACAGCGAGGTGTTGGCCGCCAGATCGGCCCGCAGGGTGCGCAGCTGGGTCTCGCCCACCACTGGGTCGAGCCGGAAAACCGGTTGGAACTCCTCCATCAGCGCTTTCCGCTCGGCGTTCAATTGTTCGGCTTCTTTATAGACCGGCACGTCGAACGGCGCCACCAGCGTCTCCTCGTCCCACGTCTCGCCGGGGGCGAAGTTGAAGTTCATGGCGGCCCGCCGCGGCATCATCAGCGTGATGAGCAGCGAAACGCCCAGCATCAGACCTATCTTACGTAACATCATGGTTTTTCGAACGTTTTAAATCCCTCGCCGAGCGTCTCGTGCGCATCGACCACAATCATGAAAGCCTCCGGATCGACCTGCCGGATCCGGTCGCGGATCAGCGACACTTCGCGCCGCGAAACCACCACGAAAATCATCTCCTTATCCGCCCCGGTGTACATCCCGCTGGCTTTGATATACGTCCCGCCCCGATCCAGTCCGTCGAGGATGAAATCGCGGATGTCGGTGTGCTGTTTCGAAAGGATGAAGAGCAGCTTGTCGCCCGACCCGCCGTCCACGATGTAGTCGATCACGCGCGACGAGACGAAGATCGTCACCAGCGAATAGAGCGGCAGCCGCCAGTCTCCCAGCACCGCCAGCCCGAAGAGCACCACCAGCGAGTCGACATAGAGCACCGACCGGCTAATCGGCAGGTGCAGGTAGCGGGAGACGATCATCGCGATAATGTCCGTCCCGCCCGACGTGGCGTGGGTCTTGAGAATCAGCCCCACGCCGGCCCCCAGCAGCGTCCCGCCGAAGATGCAGCTCAGGAGCACATCGCCCGCCAGGTCGATCTTGCCGCCGAGCATCGTGGCCGGATCGGAACCGACCACCCACGTCATGCCGTCCATAATCACCGGCGTCAGGACGGCCGCCACGACGGTTTTTGCTCCGAACCGCGCCCCGAAGAGCCGGAACCCGATCAGCAGCAGCGGAATATCCATCGACAGCCCGTAGGTGCCGACCTGAATCTTCGGAAAGAGATAGTTGAGAACGACCCCCATCCCGTAGACACCTCCCGGGACGATCCGATAGGGGGTGATAAAGAGTACGTAAGCCGTGGCGATCAGCACCGAACCGACCACGACATACAGCCATTGGCGTATCTGTTGTTGTTTGTTCATCCGCGAGACCTCCCGATCGAGAAATTCGGTACGATGCAAATGTAATGAATTTCCCCGCTCGCCGCACCCGCCCGTTTTGCGGGCCCGGCGCAGCCGGAGTCGTACAAAATCACTATTTTTGTCCCTCTCCATGGAACCGACTCCGATGTTAGACCGCACACAACAACCTCCTTTCCAGCTGCCCGACCGGCTGACGATTCCCGAAACGCTCCACTCCACCCTGCCGAACGGCATCCGGTTCTGGACGATCGACGCGGGGACACAGCCGCTGTGCCGCCTGAGCCTCGTCTTCGGCGCCGGGACGCGCTACCAGCCGGCGCCGTTCACGGCGTCGGCCGCCCTCAACCTGATGAGCGAGGGGACGGCGCGCTACTCGGCGGCACAGATCGCCGAGCGGTTCGACTTCTACGGCATCTACTACGACACCTCGATCGACCGCGACTATGCGATCGTGACGGTGAGCTGTCTGAACCGCTTTCTGCCGCAGACACTGGAGCTGCTGAGCGAGATTCTGTTCGAGCCGCAGTTCCCGGAACACGAGCTGGAGATTTACGCCGCGAAACGGAAACAGCAACTGACCATCGAACGCGAGAAACCGTCGTATCAGGCCCGGGAGCTCTTCTCGCGGGCCTTGTTCGGCAGCGAGCATCCCTACGGCCGCAGCTCGGCGACCGAGGCCTATGACGAGCTGAATACGAGCCTGTTGCGCGGATTCTACGAGACGCACTACCGGGCCGGGAATCTCTTTGCGGTGGCTTCGGGCCGGATCGCGCCGGAGATACGCAGCGAGATGGAGCGATTCCTGAGCCGCTTCCAAACGGGCCGGCCGGTCGTCGACCCGGGCGTGCCGCCGACGGAGCCGACAGACCTGATCCGCGAACGGCGGGAGGGAGCTTTGCAGTCGTCGATCCGTCTGGGCCGGACGCTCTTTCCGAAGGAGCACCCCGATTTCAACGGGATGCAGGTGGTCGCCACGATTCTGGGAGGCTACTTCGGCTCACGGTTAGTGAAGAATCTGCGCGAGGAGAAGGGGTACACGTACGGCATCTACTCGGCGATGGTGAATCTCCAGCACACGGGCTATTTCGCCGTGGCAACGGATGTCACGGCTGCGGCGACGGACGAGGCGGTGGCCGAAATCCTGCGCGAGGTGGAGCGACTGCGGACGGAAGAGGTGCCGGCGGCGGAGCTGGAGATGGTGCGGAACATCATCGTGGGCGAGATGATGCGGATTCTGGACGGGCCGTTCGGGGTGGCGGACGTGACGATCGAAAACGTCCAGTGCGGGATGACGAACGAGGCGGTATCGATGTTTTTCGACGAGGTGCGGAGCATCACGCCGGAACGGGTTCGGGAGCTGGCCCGGCAGTGGCTCGATCCGGCAGCGTTCAGCACGGTGATCGTTGGGGCGTAAAAATTTCGGGACGGATGGAAAAGATCGTCGCACTGTCCGAAAAACGGTCGTTCCGGGCGCTTTTGCTGGAGGCCGACCCGTCGGAAAGGATGGTGGAGCGCTATCTGGCCGAGGGAGAGATGTGGGTCTGGCAGGACGGGGAGAGCCGGGTGGTCGGCGAGGCGGTGGTGGACGTGGCGGCCGGCGAGATCAAAAACTTAGCCGTAGCCGCATCCTGCCGCGGTTCGGGTCAGGGACGAGGCATGCTGGATGACCTCTGCGCGCACTATCGGGGTCGGTTCACGAGCCTGAAAGTGGGTACGAGCAACGGCGGACGGGGATTCTACGAGCGGTGCGGATTCCATTACTCTCACACGATTCCGAATTTCTTCACCGACCACTATCCGGCTCCGGTCATCGACGAGGATGGCACGCTGTGCCGGGACATGATCATGCTGGAGCGGCCGCTGTAACTCATTCTATATATAGAAGCGAATCCGGCGAGAGCATTGAAAACTCTGCGGCCGGATTCGTTTTTCCTTATCCTATTATTAGTAGTATCCTACAATCCGTCTCCTCCCCCTGCCGAACTCGAAGCGTCCTGCATCGGAGCCATCGCTTCGTTCAGCATCTCCATGTCCATATCCTGGCCCCCGCCCGAAACGATGAAGCTGTAGATCATGATCGCGATCACGACCAGCGCCGCAATAATGGCGACGATCAGCCACACATCGGCCTTTGTCCGCTGCTGCGGACGCCGGCGCACCGGCGGTCTCCGTCCCCCCGGATACGGCTGTCCCGGACGAGAAGGTGTCTGTCCCGGTCTCTGCGGTCGCGATTGCGCCTGAGGGTCTCGCGGCATCGGCCGCCCCGGTTGTCCGGGCTGTTGTTGCGGCTGGCGCTGCGACGGAGGAATCATCCCCGGCTGCATCGTCTGTCCGGGCTGCTGTCCCTGGGGTTGCCCCGGCCGTCCCGGTTGCGGAACGGGCGGAACCATTCCCGGCTGCTGCCCCCCCCGAACCCCCTGTTGCGGCTGCATGGAGGGATGCGGCATCTGCGGTTGCTGCGGCCTTTGCCCCGGCTGTACCGGCTGCTGCATGGGCTGCTGCATCGGTTGAGGCGGCACCGCCGGCTGTGTCCGCATCGGCTGCTGGGGCGGCATCTGCGGTTGTTGCGGCTGCGGCCGCATCGGTTGTTGAGGCGGTATCTGCGGCTGCTGCGGTCTCACCGGCTGCTGCTGGATGCCCGGATAGGTTCCGAACAACGAGGACTGTTGTTGCTGTCCCTGCTGGGGCTGCATCGGCTGCCCCATCGAAGGCTGCACCTGTATCGTCTGCGGCCGGGTCATCACCGGCGGTTTGGTCATCACCGGCTGCACGGGCACCGGTTCGGCCTCCACGATCTGTTCCATCGCCGGCTGCGGCTGCTGCGGCGCCTGCCGGGCCATCCGCTCGCTCTCGACCTCCGCCCTGCTCCGCTCCGGCATCACCCCCTCTTTGAGCGTAATCGAGCCGTTGGCATCCGCCGCCAGCATCCCGACCCCCTCGATATAATAACGTCCGGACGAAGCCAGCGACTGCCGCAGATAAACGACGAATTCGGCGATCATCCCGCGGGCGTCCTCCGATTCGACCCCGTATTCGCGGATCAGGGCCTCGGTGACCATCCCGTCGTCCTTGCGCAGGAACGGACTGAATACCAGCTGCTCACCCCTCGGCCCCTCCTTTTTCAGAAAGGCGCCGAAATCGGGAATCACCACCCGGCGGTGCTGTGCGATGAGTTGCTTGAGTAGGTTGTTGTCCATCGAAAACTCTCTCTAATTTGTCCCAATATTACGAAAAAAAAATCACCCGACCAATTTTCGACACTATTTTACCGGCGGAGTGTCATTCTTCGAACGCCCGACACCCCCTGGCCGGAGGGTGCCCGACACCGGCGCGGGGCCGGCGGAAAGAACTCGAAATTAATGACCTCCGACCGACGGAAGTCCGGAAAATTATCGCATCTTTGCACTTTGTTTCCCGAAACAGCAAAATCCGGGCCGCGCGGATCGTCCGCACCGGCCCGAAGTAACCGAGCCGCTTATCCACCTTAGAGCCCCATCCGGCGAAGATGAAAAACAAGTACATCGACCTCATCGAGCAAACCTTTGAGTTTCCTCAGGACGAATTCAGCGTCGTAGACAACAACCTCAACTTCCACGACGTACCATTGATGGATATCATCAAACAGTACGGAACGCCGCTGAAGATCAGCTACCTGCCGAAGATCAGCGCGCAGATCCAGAAGGCCAAGAAGCTCTTCAACGTGGCGATGGCGAAGGTGGACTACAAGGGCACCTACAACTACTGCTACTGCACGAAGAGCTCGCACTTTTCGTTCGTGCTGGAGGAGGCGCTGAAGAACAAAATCAACCTTGAGACCTCTTCGGCCTACGACATCCACATCATCAACGCGCTGTACGACAGCGGAATGCTCGACAAAGACACCTTTATCGTCTGCAACGGCTACAAACGGCCGCAGTATGTCGAGAACATCGCCGGACTCATCCACGCCGGGTTCGTCAACACCATCCCGGTGATCGACAACAAGGACGAACACGAGCTGCTGGATGCTGCGATTCATAAACCGTGCCACGTCGGCATCCGGATCGCATCGGAGGAGGAGCCGAAGTTCGATTTCTACACCTCGCGCCTCGGCATCCGGTACCGCGAGATCAAGAACTACTACCTCGAGAAGATCAAGCCCAACAAGAAGTTCCGGCTCAAGATGCTGCACTTCTTCATCAACACCGGGATCCGCGACACGGCTTACTACTGGAACGAGCTGTCGAAGTGCCTGGCCGTCTACTGCGAGCTAAAAAAGGTCTGCCCGGAGCTCGACTCGCTGAACATCGGGGGAGGATTTCCGATCAAGAACTCGCTCGCCTTCGACTACGACTACGAGTACATGGCGGAGGAGATCGTGGCCCAGATCAAGAACTACTGCAACCTCAACGGAATCGACGAGCCGAACATCTTCACCGAATTCGGATCGTTCACCGTGGGCGAAAGCGGCGCGACCCTCTACTCCATCATCAACCAGAAGCAGCAGAACGACCGCGAGCTGTGGTACATGATCGACTCGTCGTTCATGACCACCCTGCCGGACACGTGGGGGATCAACCAGCGCTACATGATGCTGCCGATCAACAACTGGGACAAGGAGTACCAGCGGGTCTTCCTCGGCGGCCTCACGTGCGACAGCGAGGACTATTACAACGCCGAGGCGCACCAGAACGCGATCTTCCTGCCGAAACTCTGTCCGGGGGATACGCAGTACATCGGATTTTTCCACACGGGGGCTTATCAGGAGTCGCTGGGCGGCTACGGGGGGATTCAGCACTGTCTGATTCCGGCGCCCAAGCACATCATCATCGACCGCGACAAGGACGACAACGAATACTACACCCGCCTTTTCGCCAAGGAGCAGAGCTACCGCGCGATGATGCGCATTCTGGGCTATTGACCGGCGCTTATCCGAAGGTTATGATCGAATTTCAGAAAAGAACGCTGCCCAACGGGCTGACCGTCATCGCCCACGAGGATCGCTCGACCCCGATGGCGGCCGTCAATGTGCTCTACAAAGTGGGCTCGCGCAACGAAGCCTACGACCGGACGGGGTTCGCCCATCTGTTCGAGCACCTGATGTTCGGCGGGTCGATCCACGTGCCGAACTACGACGAACCGGTGCAACTGGCGGGCGGCGAAAACAACGCGTTTACGAACAACGACTACACGAACTACTACCTGGCCTTGCCTAAGGAGAATATCGAGACGGCGCTGTGGCTGGAGTCGGACCGGATGCTCTCGCTGGCCTTCAACGAGCGGAGCCTCGACGTGCAGCGCAAGGTGGTGGTCGAGGAGTTCGCACAACGGTATCTGAATCAGCCGTACGGCGACATCTGGCTGTTGTTGAGGCCGTTGGCCTACGAGCGGCATCCGTACCGGTGGGCGACGATCGGGCGGGAGATCGACCACATCCGACGGGCGACAATGGAGGAGGTGCGGGCCTTTTTCGACCGGTACTACCGGCCGGACAACGCCATCCTGTCGGTGGCGGGGGATTTGCCGGCCGAACGGGTTTTCGAGTTGGCCGAGAAATGGTTCGGCGAGATTCCGGCCGGAGGATTCGCACCGGATCCGCTGCCGGCCGAACCGGAGCAGACCGCTCCGCGGCGGCTGGAGGTGCGGCGGCCGGTGCCGGCTTCGGTGATCTACATCGTCTTCCACATGGCGGGGCGGCTGAGCCGGGAATATACGGTGTGCGACGTGGCGTCGGACATCCTGAGCAACGGGACGTCGAGCCGGCTCTATCAGCGGCTGGTTCAGGAGGCGAATCTCTTTTCGCAGGTCAATGCCTATGTCTCGGGGGAGATCGATCCGGGTTTGTTCGTGGTGACGGGGTATGTGATGGAGGGTGTTCCGGTGGCGGAGGCCGAGTCGGCGTTATGGCATGAGCTGGAGCTCCTGCAATCGGAACCGGTCGGGGATTACGAGCTGGAGAAGGTCAAGAACAAGTTCGAGGCGACTCAGATTTTCAGCGAGCTGAATGTGCTGAACAAGGCGATGAACTTAGCCTATTTCGAGATGTTGGGCGACGCGGCCCTGATCGACACGGAGGTCGCGGAGCACAACTCGGTGACGGCGCAGGAGATTCAGGAGGTATCGCGCCGTCTGTTCCGCCGCGAGAACAGCTCGACCTTGCTCTATCTGGCCGAGTCGGCGGAATAGCCCTCCGCGGTCTTTTCGCATTTCAAAAATCGATGCCCGCCCCGGGCTTCCGCGACGCAGGCAACCATGGGCGATTAGGCGATCTGATGAACGTCGGCTACGGCGGGTACAGTTGGTCGTCCGCTGTCAGCGGGACTGGCGGCGTGTTCTTGGACTTCGGCACGCAGAACCTCTATCCCAGCAGCGTGGGCAACCGTGGCCTCGGTCTTCAGTTGCGTTGCCTCTCGGAATAAACAGAAGACAGAGACGGCCTTAGCGAAACTACGTTTCGCTCCGTCCCGCCGGGGCGCCCATCGGGCGTTTTATTAGGGTTTTATTGTCCGGCCACCGCCCGCGTAGGGCAGTTCTATCCTGTTGGGGTAGAGGCTGTCATTTCGGAGTGCCCGAAGGCACCGCGCGCCACGCCTTAAGAAGCGATTCAACTATTTTGGCGGCAGCCGAAATAGAATGAATCGCGTAAGGCGCGCGGACAAAGCTCGTTTACCCGATAAACGTCAGGTGGCCGGCCGTCTTTGGGTTCTATATCAATCTCTTTTCTCTGTTCCACTTAGGCCGCGGGGGCCCCTACTTTCTACTATGTGGTAGAAAGTAAGCAAAGAGCTCATTCAAGGGGACTTATATCCCCCTTGAAAATCCCCCGACTTATTCTGAAAAGATTGCGGGTCTCTTCCCTTGTCTCGGAATCCTGCGGCTCTTCGAGCCGCCCGGGCCGAAAGCCTCCCCACGCGGAGGCCCGCAACACGCCGCTCGCGCGTCGAGAATTGCGGTCGCTCCCGGGCGCCGGCCCGCTCCAACTGCTCCCAATTCACAGCCGAATACTTCGCCAACCCATAGCAACAGTTCAGCCCCATTCTCCACCTAATCCTCTACCCCATTCGGCCTGTCGCCCATCCCCCCGAAGCCGCTTCGCGCCTGGGCGACAAGGCCGGCGACCTCAAAGGGTCGCAAAAGTTCTCTCCAAGTCTATTGCAGTTCGGGCTGCGCGCTCCCCGGGTGGGCCGAACGGCCCAGCGCGCAAGCCCGGCGATTCCGCAGGAATCGCGCTACTCGCTCTCGGTCCGCCGCAGTTCGACACCAGCGGAGACGCAACGAGCTCCGTCGAGTTGCAGTCCTCCGCCTGCCGGGGCGGCGGACTGCGCGACCCTACGGGTCGCAAAAGCTTTACCCAAGGCATCGCCCCGTGTCAGCCTCACTGCGGCTCCGCTGTCGCTCCGCCGGTGCCTCCGGGCACTCCGGAATAGGCCGCCTCTACCCTAAGCGCGCTGGCGGAAATCTTATTCAAACGCGAATCACGCGTTTGAATGATTTCCTTCTCCAGCAGCCGCGCGCGGGTTTTATTTACCTCATCCTTTGTCGCGCGCCTTTGGGAAATCCAGTCAAAATGTGCCAGCACATTTTGACGATTTCCCTATTAAGGCGACGGCGCGCGGTGGTTTGAGGGTACTGCGCTCGGGCCGCGCAGGCCCCGCGTGCCCGCGGTGGGCAATTGGCTGTGTCGGCCCAAATCTTGCACCGTTCTTTGTTCGCGCGCCGGGGCGATTCAACTGTTTCGGCTTACCGCCGAAACAGTTGAATCGTCTCTTTTGGCGGCGGCACGGGTTGGTTGGAAATAATAAAGGCCGGCCGCCGTGGCGCGAACGCGTCGGCCGCGCGGGCCCCATAATAAGGCAGAGACAACCCTAACAAAACACCCAACGGGTGCGGGGACGGGAAATGCTCCGCATTTCTGCGGCAGCCTTTACCTCATTCTTTGACCGCACGCCCCACGTCCGCAAGACGCAGACTTCGTAAATCTCACGATTTCGGCCGCCTGATAAACAAATAGGTCTTATTCTCCATCCCCTCGCGCAGCCGTTTGATGTTCTTCCGGTGGGTAATCAACAACACCACCGCGACCAAAACACCGAAAAGGAGTTTATACGGCTGGAACCCGTCGACCAACAAGATATAAAACGGGAAAAGCACGCCTCCCGTCATCGATCCCAACGAGACATAGTGGCTCACCGCCAGCACGATCACAAACGTCGCCAGCCCCAGCAGCATCGGTATCGGCGCAATGGCCAGCATACAGCCCGCCATCGTGGCCACCCCTTTCCCCCCTTTGAAACCAGCGAACAGCGGAAAGATATGCCCCAGAATCGCCGCCGCCGTCAGACCGATCTTCAGAAAAAAGAGTCCGTCGCCCTGCAAATCCGTAAAATGGGCCAGCATCACCGCCGCATAGCCCTTCGCCGCGTCGATCACGAAGACCGGCAGCGCCGCCCGGCGTCCCAACACCCGGAGCGTATTGGTCGCCCCCGCATTGTGACTTCCGTACTCCCGCACATCGGTGCGATAGAACCACCGCCCAATCCACACCGCGCTGGGAATCGACCCCAGCAGGTACCCGCCGATCAACAATAGACAGATTATCCAAACCATAATCGAATCCGTTTCAATAACATTTCCATCCAACCAAACCCCACTTCGTTTCACCCGCCCCGGGTTTCCGCGACGCGGGAAACCGAGGACGCATGGGAGATCTGATGAGTGCCGGATACAACGGTTCCAGCTGGTCGTCCACCACAAACAACAGCAACGGCAGAGACCTGAATCTCTATGCACAGAGTCTCAGCACCGACAACTCGGACTACCGCGGTCACGGTCTTCAGCTGCGTTGCCTCTCGGAATAAACGGAAACACCCCTATCCGCAAAATTAGGAAAAGTACAGGGAATCGCAAAAAATCCCTAAATTTGAGCCGTTGCCGTCGCTCCCACTCCCCTTATGTTCAAAAAACTCTTCTTCACCCTCGGGCAAATCCACCAAAGCTGGCTCGCCGCCCTCGAAAGCGTCGTCATCAACAAGCTGCGCACCGCCCTCTCGCTGGGCGGCGTCACCATCGGCATCTTCGCCATCATCACCGTCTTCACCCTCGTCGACTCGATGGCCATCCACATCCGCCGGGGAATCGAATCGCTCGGCAGCAACACCCTCTACGTCAGCAAATGGCCGTGGGAAGGGGGCGGAGAGTGGTGGAAATACAGCAACCGGCCGCAGGTCAGCCTCGACGAATACCACGAGACCCAGGCCCTGCTGCCCCAGGCCGAAGTCGCTTTCACGACCAGTTTCAACCGTACGGCCCGGAACGGGAGCCTCTATGTCGACAACGCGACCGTGCTGAGCATCAGCCACAACTACGACCGGATACAGACCACCGAGATCGAGCAGGGACGTTACTTCACCCCCTTCGAATCGGCACACGGCAGTCGCGTCGCGATCCTCGGGCCGGAAATCGCCGAACAGCTCTTCGACGGGAGCGACCCCGTAGGCAAAACCATCCGCATCGACGGCGTCAAACTGCACGTGATCGGCCTCCTGACCAAAGCCGGCAACAGCGTGGCCTTCAACAGCCTCGACCGGAGCATCCTGATCCCGTTGTCGCTGGCCGGCAGCTTCATCAACCTGCGGTGGGCCCCGACCGACATGATGATTCTCGGCCCCGACGGAACCGACATGGAAGACCTCAAGGCCGAGGTCGGCTCCATCATGCGCCGCCTCAGGCGGCTCAGCCCACAGACCGAAGACAACTTCGCCCTCAACGAAGTCAGCACCCTGAACAACATGTTCGACGAGATGTACGGCAAGATCAACCTCGCGGGCGGCATCATCGGTATCTTTTCCATCCTCGTGGGCGGTTTTGGCGTCGCCAACATCATGTTCGTCACCGTGCGCGAACGCACCGCGCAGATCGGCATCCAGAAAGCACTCGGAGCACGCCCTTACTTTATTCTCTGTCAGTTTCTTTTCGAAGCGATGATCCTCTCCGTCGTGGGGGGCGCGATCGGACTCGCCATGGTCTACGTCGGCACCCTGCTGGTCAACCACTTTTCCAACTTCACGCTGATGCTGACCTTCGGGAACATCCTGCTCGGGCTGACCATCGCTTCGGTCGTGGGAGCCGTGGCCGGCCTGTTCCCCGCCTGGAGCGCCTCGCGGATGGATCCCGTACAGGCCATCTTCCACTCCTGATTCGGATAAAGGCACTATCTTTGTCTTTTTATAACCCTCCGCCGCGCACACCGCATACCGTTTCGCGGCCCAACCCGAACGACCCATGAAAAACCGCACCCTCCGCCTCTTCGGCCTGCTCGCCGCGACCCTCCTCGCCCCGTCGTGCGGCCGCACCCCGGACACCGGCAACGATCCCGCCTCGCTGGTCAACCCCTTTATCGGGACGGACGGCCCGGGGAACGTCTATCCCGGCGTCAGCGCCCCGTTCGGCATGGTGCAGCTCTCGCCCGATAACGGCACCAGCGGCTGGGATCGGATCGCCGGCTACTTCTGGCCCGACACCACGATCGCCGGCTTCTCGCACACCCACCTGAGCGGAACCGGAGCAGGGGATCTGTACGACATCAGCTTTATGCCCGCCGTACCGCCGTTCAAAACCGGGAAAGGCGAGCTGGGGATCTACTCCACCTTCCGCCACCAGGACGAACAGGCACAGGCCGGGTATTACAGCGTCCTGCTGAGAGACTACGACACCCGGGTCGAACTGGCGGCGACCGAGCGGTGCGGCATGCAGCGATACACCTTCCCGGCGACCGACCGGGCGACCGTCTTCGTCAACCTCTCCAAAGCGATGAACTGGGACTACACCATGGGCTCCTACCTGCGCGTGGTGGACGACCGGACGATCGAAGGGTACCGCTTCTCGGAAGGGTGGGCGCCGGATCAACGGGTCTACTTCACGGCCCAGTTCTCGCAACCGTTCGTCTCGTACACGATCGACACCGTGGTCTCGGTGCACCGCGACAGCACCTATAACGGCATCCGGAGCCACATCGGCCGGTTCGTGTTCCGCACCACGAAAGAGAACCGTTCGGTGACGGTGCGGACAGCCATTTCGGCGGTGGACATCGAGGGGGCGCGGCGCAATCTGGCCGCCGAGATGCCTTCGTTCGACTTCGACAGCGTGCGGGCCGCCCAACGGGCCGCATGGAACGCCGAGCTCTCGAAAATCGAAGTCCGCGGCGGGACGCACGACGAACGGGTGTCGTTCTACACGGCCCTCTACCGGACGATGCTCGCCCCGACCCTCTTCGACGACACGGACGGCCGCTACTTCGGGCCGGACGGACAGATACACGCCGGCAGCGTGCCGGGCGAGGGAGGGCACAACTACTCGACTTTCTCGCTCTGGGATACTTATCGGGCCGCCCATCCGTTATATACATTCATGCACCCGGCGCGAGTGCGGGAGATGGCGGCCTCGATGCTCGACTTTTACGACCAGCACGGGATGCTGCCCGTGTGGCCGCTGTGGGGCAACGAGACGGACATGATGATCGGCTACCACTCGGTGCCGGTGCTGGTCGAGGCGGCGCTGAAAGGCATTCTGCCGGATTCGACGCTCGACCGGGTGTTGGCGGCCTGTGTGGCGACGGCCGACCGGGACGACTACCGGGGAATCGGGCTCTACAAAATGCTGGGCTACGTGCCGGCGGACTTGGAAAAAGAGTCGCTCTCGAAGACGCTGGAGTACGCCTACGACGACCACTGCATCGCCCAGCTGGCACGACGGATGGGACGCGACTCGCTCTACAACGAGTTCATCCTGCGGTCGAAGAGCTACATGAACCTCTACCAGCCGGCTTCGGGCTTCATGCAGCCGCGGCTCTCGACCAACGAATGGCTTCCGGGCTTCGACCCGAAGGCCTACACGGAACACATCACCGAGAGTAACGGCTGGCAATACCTCTGGGCGGTGCAGCAGGACGTCGAGGGGCTGATCCGCCTGATGCGGGGGCCGGAGCAGTTCGAAAAACGGCTGGACGAGATGTTCACGCTCGACCCCGAGGCGACGGACTCGCTGCCGATTTTCAGCACGGGAATGATCGGTCAGTATGCCCACGGCAACGAGCCGTCGCACCATGTGGCCTACCTGTACGACTACATCGGCAAGCCGGAAAAGACGCAGCGATACGTCTCGGAAATCATGCGGACACAATACGCCAACCGTCCGGACGGCATATGCGGCAACGAAGACTGCGGCCAGATGTCGGCGTGGTACGTTTTCAGCGCCCTGGGCTTCTACCCGGTGGATCCGGTGAGCCTGAACTATGCGATCGGGACGCCGCTTTTCGAGGAGGCGGTCATCCGGCTACCGAACGGCAAGACCTTTACGGTCCGCGCTCCGGGCGTCTCGCCGAAACGCTACCGGATCGAAAAGATGACGCTCAACGGGCACCTGCTGAGCACCCCGTTCCTCACGTGGCGGGACATCGTCTCGGGCGGCGAGCTGGACATCGTCCTGCAATAGACGCACTCCCCGGCTCAGGCGCCGCACAATACGCGGAGATGCCGGAAAACGAGCCCCCGCACACGACTCCCCGCAAGACTCTTTGTATAAGGACAGCGATTCGACTCTCATGGAAAACGACTTGATACAGACCGACTACCTGGCCGGGCTCAACCCGCCCCAGCGGAGCGCCGTCGAGAACTACGACGGCCCCTCGCTGATTATCGCCGGCGCAGGTTCAGGGAAGACCCGCGTGCTCACCATGCGGATCGCCCATATGTTGCAGCGAGGTGTCTCGCCCTACCACATCATGGCCCTCACCTTCACCAACAAGGCCGCCCGCGAGATGCGCGACCGCGTGACCAAGATCCTGCCATACGAAGCCGTGCGGGGACTCTGGATGGGTACCTTCCACTCGCTCTTCAGCCGCATCCTGCGCGCCGAAGCACAGGTGCTGGGCTTCCCCGAAGCCTTCACCATCTACGACACCGCCGACAGCCGGAACGTCGTCAAAGCCATCATCCGTCAGCTCGAACTGCCCGACGAACAGTACAAACCCAACGACGTCTTCGCCCGGATCTCGCTCGCCAAGAACAACCTCGTGCTGCCCGAAGCCTACGCCGCCAACGCCGTGCTCACCGAAGAGGACGCCCGCGCCAAACGGCCCAGACTGGCCGAGATATACGCCCTCTACATGCGCCAGTGCCGGCAGAACGGCGCCATGGACTTCGACGACCTGCTGCTCTATATGAACATCCTGCTGCGCGACCACCCGGAAACCGCACGGAAATACGGCGAACGGTTCCAATACATTCTGGTCGACGAGTATCAGGACACCAACTACGCCCAGTACCTGATCGTCAAGAAGCTGGCGGACGCCCACCGGAACATCTGCGTCGTGGGGGACGACTCCCAGAGCATCTACTCGTTCCGCGGCGCCCGGATCGAGAACATCCTGCGGTTCCAGCAGGACTATCCCGAGGCCCGGATCTTCAAGCTCGAACAGAACTACCGCTCGACCCGCACCATCGTCGAGGCGGCCAACAGCGTGATCGAAAAGAACAGCCGGAAGCTGCCCAAACACCTCTTTTCCGAAAACGAGCAGGGGGATCCGATCCGGGTGATCTGCGCCCTCACCGACAAGGAGGAGGCCCAGCGCGTCGCCGGAGACATCCACACCACCCTCTACCGCGACCGCGCCACGGCCGACGAGTTCGCCGTGCTCTACCGCACCAACGCCCAGTCGCGCGTCATCGAAGAGTACCTCCGGGGGAATAATATCCCGTATCGCATCTACGGCGGCCAATCGTTCTACCAGCGGGCCGAAATCAAGGACGCCATCGCCTACCTGCGGCTGGCGATCAACCCGCGGGACGACGAGTCGCTGAAACGGATCATCAACTTCCCGGCCCGGGGCATAGGCGACACGTCGGTCAGCCGGATCGTCGCCGCTGCCCAGGCCGAGGGCCTCTCGATGTGGGAGGCGCTCCTGCGCCATACGCCGGAAGAGTTGGGGGTGCGCGGCGCGGCGGTGAAGAGCCTGACAGCGTTTGTGAACAATTTCACCGACCTGTTCAAACAATCGGGACAAATGGACGCCTACGAGCTGGCCATGGAGGTGATGGCCCGGTCGGGGCTGGTGGCACATTACCGGAACAGCCCCTCGATCGAAGACGAATCGCGGTTGCAGAACGTCGAAGAGTTGATCAACTCCATCAAGGAATTCGTCGATGCACAGGCGATTGCAGAGGAGGACGCAGAGACGACCGTCGATAGCGAGAATCCGGACCTGCCGGCAGAAACGACCGAAGAAGAGGCCGGAGGCAAAGCGGTTACGCTCGACCGGTGGTTGCAGGAGATCGCCCTGCTGACCGACATGGACGACAGCAAGGAGGACGACACCCCTCGGGTGACGCTCCTGACGGTGCACGCCTCGAAAGGGCTGGAGTTCAAGTACACCTATATTATGGGGTTGGAGGAGAATCTGTTCCCCAGCCAGCGGGGTGTCGCTTCGGCGCAGGATGTCGAAGAGGAGCGACGGCTGTTTTATGTCGCCCTGACGCGGGCCGAGAAGCGGGCGACACTGAGTTTCGCCCTCTCGCGGTTCCGCTGGGGGAGCGTCGTGCCGTCCCAGGCGAGCCGGTTTATCAAGGAGATCGACCCGAAATACCTCGACATGCCGACCCTCGACACGGATGTCTTCGGAGAGCCCGAGGATGAGAACGCCTCGCTGCGGAACCGGTGGAACGCCGCGGGAGGGGTGGCGACGGGTCGTTCCAAGGGCGTGGAGGGCGATCCGCGTCCGGCGTTCCAGCGCTACCAGCGCAAGACGGCGGCGGGGAATGGAGGCAGCAACACGACCGCATCTCAGCCCCCGGCGGGATTCCGCAAGGTGGAATCCCGCCCCGCTTCATCCGCAGCCGCTCCGCAGGGCAAGCCGCTGGAGAGCGCCGGCGACCTGACCGTCGGAGCGCGGGTCGTCCATGCTCGGTTCGGGGTCGGCACGGTGACGGCGTTCGAACAGACGGCAACGGATACGAAAGTGACCGTCCGGTTCGACGCGGCGGGAGTCAAGACCCTGCTGCTGAAGTTCGCCAAGCTGCAGGTGTTGTAACGGTTTTCCCCAGCCACGCGGACAGAGAATTGGGCTGAGGCGGCCAATTGGGAGTGCGGCACGCACCGCCTGCCCGGCGGACGCATCTGCGTCACGGCGGGCAGCCGTTATTAGTTGCAAAGTAACCCGTGCGCCACATCTTAGGAGCGAAATCGTCAAAATGTGCATGCACGTTTTGACAGGATTTCCCTAAGGCGCGCGGACAGTGCATTGGGTGTAGCAAGCCAGTAAGCGATACGCAGTTTCGCTCCGTCCCGCCGGGGTCACCCGGCCACCGCCCGCGCAGGGCAGTTCTATCCGGTTCGGAGCTCAATAGTCGCCCGCACGCTTAAAAGGGCATATTCTCGTTGGTTGGCACTCGGCCAACCAACGAGAATTGCCGCGGGCGACTGAAACTCCGGCGCGCGGGAAAAAGCAACGGAGCCGCAGTGAGGCGGACACGGGGCGGTGCTTGGGGCGGAAACATAGGCCGTGCTCTTGCGACCCGCAGGGTCGCGCAGTCCGACGCCCCGGCAGGCGGAGGGCTGCAACTCGACGGAGTTCGTTGCGCTCTCCGCTGGCGCCGAACTGCCGCTGGCGTTACGGTGTACTTTGAGAGCGTAACGCGATTCGCAGAATCGCCGGCCTTGTCGCCCAAGCCGTGTAACGGCTTCGGGGGGGGCGACAGGCCGAATAAGGCGGAGAATCGGGCAGAGCTTATTACGCTTTCGCTGGTGGCGACCCGCATCACTACCCCGCCCCGGGCTTCCGCAACAGCACCTCGGGCGCGCTGAACGACGTCGGCAACAGCGGGTTCAGCTGGTCTTCCGCCACGAGCGGCATCTACGGCCTGGACTTGCTTTTCCATTCGCAGCACCTCAACACCAGCTACTCGGACCACCGCGCCCACGGTTTTCAGTTGCGTTGCCTCTCGGAAGTGCGTGTCGCACTCACAAATGGCCGGGTCTACCCTAACAGGCAGACTCTACCCCAACGTTGGCCGGGCCTACCCCATAAGGACAACCTCTACCCCAAATACCGGTACCCCCCGCCCCGGACATCAATCCGCATTCGATTCCCAAACAAGACGACTTCGACACAGTTGTACAGGAATCGAGGAGCCTGCAGGACAACTAACACGCAGCACCGAATCGGCATATTATCCATGCAAATTTATTTTTCGTCCATTCCCCGAGCGGCAATACCTGTTTACTTTTGTCCAATAACCATTTGGATATGAAACAGATCATTGCGAGGACAGCCTGTCTGTCTGTCATTTCGTTTTTGTTTTTTTCGTGCAGGCAAGCTCCGACCGAGCTGTCACTGGCAGGCAGCTGGCGGTTCGCACTCGACCCGGAAGACACCGGCATGGCACAAGAGTGGCAGAAACGGACGCTGGAGGATGAACTCCGACTGCCCGGCTCGTTGCAGGAGCAGGGGCGGGGAAACGAAATCGGCATGGAAACGCAGTGGACGGGGCAGATCGTGGACAGCGCGTGGTACAAGGCGCCGGAATATGCCGAATACCGTCGGCCCGGGAATATCAAGGTGCCGTTCTGGCTCAATCCGGACAAACACTACGTCGGGGCGGCCTGGTATCAAAAGACGATCCGGATCCCGGCCGAATGGGGCGAGCGGACGGTCATCCTGAAGCTGGAGCGTCCCCACTGGCAGACGACGCTTTATCTGGACGGCGAGCCGATCGGAGCCCAGAACACCCTCCAGACGCCGCACCGCTACGTGCTGAACGGGCTCGCGGCGGGCGAGCATACGCTGACCCTGCGGGTGGACAATCGCCTTGGGGTGGATGTGGGGATCAATGCGCACAGCGTTTCGGACCACACGCAGAGCAACTGGAACGGCATTGTCGGAGAGATAAACCTGGAGGCGCGTCCGGCGGCGTATGTCGAATCGATGCGGATCGATCCGGATATCCGGACGAAGCAGGTCCGGGTGGCGGTCTCGCTGGCGGGTCGGACCGATACGGCCTCCGAGCTGATTTTACAGGCCGAAACGGCGGACGGAGCGCCGGTCGGCAAGGCGGCAACGGTGAAGATACATCCGGGGGATACGACGGCTGCGGCTACGGTCGTTTTGGGCGAAAAGGCGGAGCTGTGGTCGGAGTTCACGCCGACGGTCTACACGATGCATGCCGAGCTGCGCTCGGCGGGGGGAACCGACGCGTTCCGCTCGGATTTCGGCCTGCGCGAGTTCCGGGCGAACGGCACGCGTTTCGAGGTCAACGGGCAGCCGGTGTTCCTGCGGGGGACGCTGGAGTGCTGCGTCTTCCCGCTGACGGGCTACCCGGCGACGGATCCGGATGCCTGGGCGAAGATCTTCGGCAAATGCCGGGAGTTCGGCCTGAACCATGTTCGGTTCCACTCGTGGTGCCCGCCGGAGGCCGCTTTCCATGCGGCCGACAGCATGGGGATGTACTTGCAGGTGGAGTGCGGCGGATGGGCCGAGATCGGCAGCGGCGGCCCGCAGGACGAATGGTTCCGGATGGAGGGCGACCGGATCCTGAAAGAGTACGGAAACCACCCGTCGTTCTGTCTGATGGCGTACGGGAACGAGCCGGCGGGCGGAGGCCAGGGGCGCTACCTGTCGGAGCTGATCGAATACTGGCGCGGGAAGGACGCGCGGCGGGTCTACACGGGGGCGGCGGGATGGCCGTACCTGGAAAATGCGGACTACTGGAATACGCCCGACCCGCGCATACAGGCGTGGGGAGCGGGAACCAACAGCCTCATCAACCGCGAGGCGCCGCGGACGGATTACGATTTCGCGGAGATCATCCGGAAGAATATGCCGACGGTCAGCCACGAGATCGGACAGTGGTGCGTCTACCCGAATTTCGGCGAAATCTCCAAGTATAAGGGGGTGCTGAAGGCAAAGAATCTGGAGATATTCCGGGAGACGCTGGCCGGGAACGGCCTGGCGGATATGGCGGAAAAGTTCCTGTACGCTTCGGGGCGGCTGCAAACGCTGTGCTACAAAGCGGATATCGAGGCGGCGCTGCGGACGCCGGGCTTTGCCGGGTTCCAGCTGCTCGGCCTGAACGACTTCCCGGGACAGGGGACGGCGCTGGTCGGGGCGCTGGACGCGTTCTGGGAGGAGAAAGGGTATGTGGACGGCCGCGAGTACCGCATGTTCTGCAACCGGACGGTGCCGCTGGCGCGGTTCCCGAAGCTGGTCTGGCTCAACGACGAGGTGCTGGAAGTTCCGGTCGAGATGGCCCATTTCGGCGAGCGGCCGCTGACGGGAGCGACAGTCCGGTGGAGCATCGCCACGACAGAGGGCCGGGAGTTGGCCTCGGGTGATTCCGTCCGAGACCTGCCGCTGGGGAGCTGCATTCCGGCGGGCGAGATCCGGTACGGTCTGTCGGGGGTGAAAGAGCCTTCGCAGCTGGTCGTCACGGTCGAGATTCCCGGGACGGAGATTCGCAACCGGTGGAACATCTGGGTCTATCCGGCGGTCAAACCGGAGGTGGCGGCGCAGCCGTATATCGCGACCCGGCTGGACGCTGCGGCGCGGACGGAACTGGAAAAGGGCGGCTCGGTACTGCTGCTGACCTACGGAACGGTCGCGCCGGAGCGGGGCGGGGATATTCCGACGGGATTTTCGAGCATTTTCTGGAACACGGCGTGGACGCGCGGGCAGGCTCCGCACACGCTCGGAATCTGTTGCGAGGCCGGCCACCCGGCGCTGGCGGCTTTTCCCAACGAAGGGGTGAGCGACTATCAGTGGTGGGATCTGACGAGTCGCTGCGACGCGATGATCCTGGACGATTATCCGGAGGATTTCCGCCCGATCGTCTACCTCATCGACGACTGGTTTACCAACCGGAAGCTGGGACTCGTTTACGAGGCGCGCGTGGGGAACGGGAAGCTGCTGGTATGCAGCGCCGACCTGCAGAACGACCTCGACCGACGACCGGCCGCGGCCCAGTTCCGACAGAGCCTCGTGGAGTATATGGCCTCGGAACGGTTTGCCCCCGTCCGACAGATAGACCTGAGCCTCCTTGCGGGACAGTAAGCGACGGAGCCGGGGAACTCGCCCCCGGATCATTTCGCGGCAACCGTTTCTCTGCAGAGGGGAAACCGTTTTTTCTGTAAATTTGTTATTTTTCGTCTGTCATGCGAAAACAAAAAGACGGTTTTACCGGAGAACGGAGTCTGGTTCTTCCGGAGTCCCGTATCCGGGAACTCCGGAAGAACCCGTGGTTTGCGGCCCTCTACCTAACGGACATCGGGCATTACCCCCGCGCCCGGAACCACTATCGCCAGCGGGACGAACCGATCGGAGAGCACATCCTGATTTACTGCATGGAGGGGAGCGGTTATTTTTCGATCTGCGACAAAGAGTACCGCGTGACAGGGAATCAGTTTTTCATCCTTCCGCCGGGCGTTCCGCATCGCTACGGGGCGGACAACGGAAATCCGTGGACGATCTACTGGCTCCATTTCGGCGGCACGATGGCACCTCTCTACAGCAGCGGCCTGTATGAGCCGCAGGAACTGGCTCCGCAGGCCAACGCCCGGCTGGGAGAACGGATCGTGCTGTTCGAAACGATTTACCGGACGCTGGAATGGGGGTACAGCAACGAAAATCTGCTCTACGCCACCTCGGTGCTGCACCACCTGCTGGCTTCGTTCCGGTTCGTCCCCCAGTTCCGAGGCCGGCGGGATCAGTCCGCCCGGACAGACATCGTGGACACGGCCCTCCTTTTCATGCAGGACAATATCGAGAAAAAACTCTCCGTCAACGAGCTGGCCTCGTATGTGGGTTACTCGGTCTCCCATCTGACCGCGTTGTTCCAGGCCCGAACCGGGCTGACCCCGATCGCCGCTTTCAACCGACTCAGGATCCGGCAGGCTTGTCTGCTCCTGGATTCGACAGACATGAAGATCAACCGGATTTGCCATAAGGTCGGAATCAGCGATTGCTTTTATTTTTCGCGCCTGTTCCGCAAAGAGACGGGGATGTCGCCGACAGCATACCGGAATCGCGGACAAGGCTGACCGTCCCCGGAGGATTCCCGAACGACAGCGCCCGTCCGGTTCGATGCGGCGGGAGCCGAGACCCTGCCGCCGAAGTTCGACAAACCGCCACCCTTGAAAAACCGGGGCCGACGAACAGCCCCCGCTCAAAAAACTCAACCGAACCCAAAAACAACTAATGAAAAGAACCCTTTTATCCCTTGCAGGCAGTCTGCTGCTCAGCGCCTGCTCCCACCTGCCCGAGCACACGATGGCAGTCCGGAACACGATTCCCGTCGAAGCCGGCGACAGCCTGTCCCGCATCGTCGAAAAAGCCGCCCACGTGGTGCCGACCCCGAACCAGCTGGCCGCCCTGAAAAACGAATTCATCGCCTTTATCCACCTCGGCCCCAACACCTTCACCCGTCGAGAATGGGGTAACGGGATGGAAGACCCCCGAATTTTCGGTCTGAAAGAGCTCGACACCGACCAATGGTGCGAAGCGATGCAGGCCGCCGGGATCAAAATGGTGATCCTGACCGCCAAACACCACGACGGATTCGTCCTGTGGCAGAGCCGTTATACCGACCACGGAATCATGTCCACCGGTTTCCGGGACGGCAAGGGAGATATCCTGCGAGACCTCTCCGAATCGTGCCGGAAATACGGGCTGAAATTAGGAATCTACCTTTCGCCGGCCGACCTCTACCAGATCGAGAGCCCCGACGGGCTGTACGGGAACCTCAGCCCGCAGACCCGCCGCACCATTCCCCGCGAAGTCGAGGGACGGCCGTTCGCCGATACGACCCGCTTCGAATTCGTGGTCGACGACTACAACGAATATTTCCTGAACCAATTGTTCGAGCTGCTGACCGAATACGGCCCCATCCACGAAGTGTGGTTCGACGGCGCGCACCCCAAGCGAAAAGGCGGACAGACCTACAACTACGCCGCCTGGAAAGAGATGATCCACCGTCTGGCCCCCCAGGCCGTGATTTTCGGCCGCGAAGATGTGCGGTGGTGCGGCAACGAAGCCGGCGACACCCGGGATACGGAATGGAACGTGATTCCGTATCCGGAAGATCCGGATACGGCCTCGCACTTTCCGGACATGACCGCCCCCCTGTTGGGCGGCCGTGAAAACCTCCGCGACGCACGCTACCTCCACTACCAGCAGGCCGAGACCAACACCTCGATCCGCGAAGGATGGTTCTACCGCGACGACACCCACCAGAAAGTACGCAGCGCGGACGACATTTTCGACATCTACGAACGGGCCGTGGGCGGAAACTCCACCTTCCTGCTGAACATCCCGCCGAACCGGGAGGGGCGGTTCTCGCCGGCCGACGTCGAAGCCCTGAAAGAGACCGGCCGGCGCATCCGCGAGACCTACGGAACCGACCTGCTGGCCGGAGCCGACGGGCCGAAAGCGGTGTTGGACGGCCGGGAAGAGACCTATCTGCTGTGGGGAGACGGAACCGGCGAATTTACGATCGAGCTGCCGGCCCCGGCGACCCTCAACCGGATCGTGTTGCAGGAGGCGATCGCCACCCACGGCGAACGGGTCGAACGACACGCCGTGGACGCCTGGATCGACGGCGGATGGCACGAAATCGCCTCGGCGACGAATATCGGCTACAAACGCATCCTCCGCTTTCCGGACGTAACGACTGACAAACTGCGCTTCCGCCTCCTAGAATCGCGCCTGACACCGGCCATCTGCCGCGTGTCGGCACACCGTTACGCCTCCCGGCCGCCGCAACTGACCATCGGCCACGATGCGGAAGGACGCGTAACGATCGCTCCGCGGCAACAGGAGTTCGGATGGAAACCGCACGGTCGGAACGCAGTCGACAACCTCAACGCCGGCTACCGGATATACTATACGACGGACGGTTCCGAGCCGGACGAACACTCGACCCCGTACGACGGGCCGATCGAATTGTCGGCCTGCGAGCTGAAAGCAGTCGCCGTGCTGAACGGCGCGAAAGGAGCGACGGCGACCGAGCGCTTAGGACTCGATCGCCGCGGCTGGACGATCCTCCGGGAGACATCGCCCGTCGAGATCGACCTGGGCGGCATACAGCAGCTGCACGGCGTGGCCTACGACCCGCAGGCGAGCCGCACGAAACCGGCAGGGATCGTCCAAGGCGCGGTACGGATCAGCGATGACGGTCGGCACTGGAAAACGGCCGGACGGTTCGAGTTCGGCAACCTGATCAACGATCCGACCAAACGTTACCACTACTTCGGAACGCCCTACTCGACGCGCTACGTACGGATCGACCTGGACGGGACGGCTCCCGAAGCCCGTCCGTCGATGAACGATCTGGATCTGTTCTGACCTCTCCGCATGGCTGCGCCCCGCAGCGCATCCTGCCCCGCACCGCCCGTCCCGCCTCTACCCGGCGGGGCGGGCGGTTCTTTTTCGACCCCCTCCTTTCGGGAGGCCTCCAAAGAATTTTTCGACCCACGCCAAACAAACAGAACGGATTTTTCTTATATTTATAGGCGGATTTCGGCTTCGATTTCCGATACTAACCCACAAAACCCGTTCGTTATGAAAAAATACCCCACCAACGAGATCAAGAACATCGTCCTGCTCGGTGCTTCGGGTGCCGGGAAGACCACCCTGGCCGAAGCGATGGCCTACGAAGGCAAAGTCGTCGAACGGCGCGGCACCGTCGAGGGGGAGAACACCCTCTCGGACTACACCGACATCGAACACCAGTACAAACGGTCGATCTTCTCGACGGTCTTATATACCGAGTTCAACGGCTACAAACTCAACATTCTGGACACGCCGGGGGCGGATGACTTTTGCGGCGCCCTCTTCTCGTCGTTCAAGGTGGCCGACGTGGGGGTGATGCTGCTCAACGCCCAGAACGGGTTCGAGGTGGGGACGGAGATACAGGCGAGATATGCACGGCGGCACGAGAAGCCGGTCATTGCGGCCGTCAACCAGCTGGATGCAGAGAAGGCCAACTGGGAGCAGACCATCGAAGAGCTGCGCGCCAACTCCGAAGCGCCGATCGTCGTGGTGCAATATCCGGTCAATCCGGGGCCCGGGTTCGATGCCTTTGTCGACGTGCTGATGATGAAGATGTACCGCTTCAAAGGAGATTCGGGCGAACGCGAAGAGCTGCCCATTCCGGACGGCGAGATGGAGCGCGCCCGGGAACTGAACAAAGCGCTGGTCGAAGCGGCGGCCGAGAACGACGAGGCGCTGATGGAGCTCTACTTCGAGAAAGGGACGCTGACGCAGGACGAGATGCGGTCGGGGATCAAATTAGGCCTTGCCAAGCGGGACCTGGTGCCGGTCTTCTGCCTCTCGGGGAAACGGGATATCGGCGTGAAACGGCTCATGGAATTTATTATCAATGTAGCTCCGGGGCCGCTCAAGGCGCCGAATTTCAGACTGATCGGCGGCGGCGACGTGCAGGCGGATGCAGCTGGGCCGGTGTCGATTTTCGTCTTCAAGACGGCCGTCGAGCCGCATTTGGGCGAAGTGGCCTTTTTCCGGGTGATCAGCGGGACGCTGACCGAAGGGATGGAGCTCACCAACATGGCCACGGGGAACAAGGAGAAGATCGGCCAGATATTCGTCAGCGCGGGGCGGAACCGGGTGAAAGTGACGGAGCTGTGCGCCGGGGATATCGGGTGTACGGTGAAGCTCAAGGCGACCCGCGTGAACCACACGCTGAACGGGCCGGGGGCTGAGTGGCAGATCAACCTGATCGGCTTCCCGAAACCGCGTTTCCGGACGGCTGTCAAGGCCAAGAACAGTGCGGAGGACGAAAAGTTAGGCGAACTGCTGATCCGGGCTACGTATGAAGACCCGTCGATCGGAGTCGAGTACTCCAAGGAGCTGAAGCAGACCATTCTTTCGGGACAGGGAGAACACCACCTCAACATCCTCAAGACCCAGCTGGCGGGGACGCATAAGATCGAAGTGGAATATCTGGCACCGAAAGTGCCGTACCGCGAGACGATCACGAAACAGGCGGCGGCCAATTACCGGCACAAGAAGCAGTCGGGCGGCGCAGGCCAGTTCGGCGAAGTCTCGCTGGTGATCGAACCGTACACGGAAGGGATGCCGGCGCCGTCGAAATACAAGATCGACGGACGGGAACAGGTGATGAACGTCAAATCGACCGAGGAGGTCGACCTGGAGTGGGGCGGGAAGCTGGTCTTCTGCAGCGCCATTGTGGGCGGCGCGATCGACGCGCGGTTCCTGCCGGCCATCATGAAGGGGATCATGGAGAAGATGGAGGAGGGGCCGCTGACGGGCTCGTATGCGCGGGACATCCGGGTGGTGGTATACGACGGGAAGATGCACCCGGTGGACTCCAATGAAATCTCGTTCAAGCTCGCCGGGCGGAACGCTTTCAAAGAGGCGTTCCGGAACGCGGGGGCGAAGATCATGGAGCCGATCTATCGGGTCGAAGTGCTGGCGCCGAGCGACAAGCTGGGGGATGTGATGAGCGACCTCCAGAACCGCCGCGCGATGATCGAGGGGATGACCAGCGAAAAGGGATTCGAGACCTTGACGGCCCGGGTTCCGCTGGCCGAGATGAACCGCTACTCGACGTCGCTCAGCTCGCTGACAGGCGGACGGGCGACCTACACCATGACTTTCGACGGGTACGAACAGGTGCCGGCCGAGGTGCAGGAAAAACTGCTCAAGGCATACTCCGATACCGACAAGGAGGAGTAGTCTGTTGATTTTTCGCTGAATTTCCGTGCGGGAGAGGCTCATGAGAGCTGTCCTCCCGGACGGAAATTCGTTTTTTCCGCCGTTTGATTACTTTTGTCGAACGAAATACCAGAGAGCTATGTGGCGAAAAACGATGCTCGGGCTCGTGCTCGTGCTGTGGTTCAGTGCGGCCCATGCGGCAGCCGACGGGCTGAAAGTCGTGGTGCGGAACGATGCAGGCGAAGCGTTGCCGTACGCCTATCTGTATGTGGGGCGGAAAGCCATCGCCGTGACCGACTCGCTGGGCGTGGGAACGATTCCTGCGGCGAAGCTCGCCGTCGGGGAGACGGTCAGCGTCAGCTACGTGGGAACGGAGCCGCAACGGGCCGTCTATGACGCGGCGATGCAGCAGCGCGGCGTGTGGAACGTCGCTCTGGTCGAGACGATCCGGCACTCCCTGACCTCGGAAGAGGTGACCGTCCACGCCGACCTCGCCGACTTTTTCGACCGGAGCCTGAAACGAGTGCCGGTCATCTACTACCGGCACACCTTGTGCGGCCGCTTCTCCGTCACCGACCGGCCCAACAGCGTGACCGGAACCGTGGCGGCGACCCAGACCCGTCGCCGGCAATACCACTACTATCCGGAGAAAGAGATCGCCACGCAGGACGACACCACAGGCATGGGCAGCGAGAACCTGGAGAAACTGCTGCACATGGGCCTCGTCCAGCCGGTCGCAACGATCAGCACGGTGAATGCAGCGAACCGGAACGCCCGTTACAGCTACCTCGGGCGGGAAGACTCCTGCCACATCTTTCGCGTCGCCTTCCCGCAGCTGGGCTACTACCGCCACGCCTACTCCATGCAGTTCATCGTCCGGATCGGCATCGACGACCGGCTGATCCGCCGCGTGCAGTCGCACATCGTCAACCTGAACGACGAGACGTGGTGGACCCGGAGCGACATCCGCTACACCCGCTCTCCGCTGCGTCGTTTCGGCCGGCCCGAGACCCTGGCCGTCACGCAGATAACGGTCGAATGGCCCAACGGAGGCGTCACGCTGACCGATCCCCGTCTTTTCGAAGTCGGTGCAGCACCGGCCGCGGCGGAAATACAGAACCGATAACCCCTATGAAGAAGAAAAAAATACACATCGTCACCCTCGGGTGCGCCAAGAACCTCGTCGATTCGGAACACCTGGCCGGCCAGCTCGACGCGGCCGGCTGGGAGGTGGTCTACGACAGCGACGCGACCGACGCCCGGGTGGTGGTGATCAACACCTGCGGCTTTATCGGCGACGCCAAAGAGGAGTCCGTCAACACCATCCTGCGGTTCGCCGCCGCCAAAGAAGCCGGGGAGATCGACCGGCTCTTCGTCATGGGGTGCCTCAGCGAGCGGTACCGCGACGAACTGCGGGACGAGCTGCCCGAAGTGGACGACTTTTTCGGCGTCAAAGACCTGAGCGACATCCTGCGCGCCGTGGGGACGACCTACCGCGACGAGCTGCGCAGCGAACGGCAGCTGACCACACCGCCCCACTACGCCTACCTCAAGATTTCAGAGGGGTGCAACTGGGGATGCGGCTACTGCGCCATCCCGCTCATCCGGGGACGGCACGTCTCGGTACCCTTCGAAGAGCTGATCGACGAGGCGACAACACTCGCCCGGAAAGGCGTGCGCGAACTCATCGTCATCGCCCAGGACACCACCTACTACGGCATCGACCTCTACGGACGGCGGAGGCTCGGAGAGCTGCTGCGCGCCCTGTGCCGCATCGACGGCATCGAGTGGGTGCGGCTGCACTACGCCTACCCGACCCACTTCCCGCAGGAAGTGATCGAAACGATGCGCGACGAGCCGAAAATCTGCAAATACCTCGACATCCCGCTGCAACACATCTCCGACCGGATGCTCCGCTCCATGCGGCGCGGACTGTCGAAAGCCGAGACCATCGACCTCATCGGGCGGCTGCGGCGCGAGATTCCGGACATCGCCTTGCGGACGACCCTGCTCGTGGGCTACCCGGGCGAGACCGAAGAGGACTTCGCCGAACTGCTCGACTTCGTCCGCCAGACCCGGTTCGACCGACTCGGCGTCTTCCCCTACTCCGAAGAGGAGGGCACCTACTCCGCCACGGAGCTCACCGACGACGTACCCGAGGAGGTCAAAGCGGAGCGCGTCGAACGCATCATGACCCTGCAGCAGGAGATTGCCCGCGAAGCCAACGAACGACTCGTGGGACAAGTGCGCCGGGTGATCATCGACCGGCGCGAAGGCGACTTCTGGGTCGGACGCACCCAGTACGACTCGCCGGAGGTGGATCAGGAGGTGCTGATCGCCTCCTCCGTGCCGCTCGCCGCCGGCACCCTGACCGACGTGCGGATCACCGCCGCCGACGACTACGACCTGCGCGGCGAACTCATCGGAGCCGGCAGGTGAAGAGCGCATTTGTAAATCCCGCCGAAAAACCGTAGCTTTGCGGTACGGACAAGCGGACGGATACCCCTATGGCAGAGATGTCGGAACAGAGCCTCATCGAACGCGTCGAACGCAACATTCAACGCCTGCTGGCACAGAACGCTGAACTGCGGGAAGCCAATGCGGCATTGGGGGCGGAAAACGAACGGCTCTCGGAACTGACCGCAGCGCAGAACGAAGAGATCGCCCGGTTGCGGGTGGATCTGGACCGGCTCCTGCTGCGCAAATCGGTCACCGAAGTGGCCGGAGGGGTGCGGGCAGCCAAACTGCGTATCAACCGCTTGCTGAAAGATGTGGATCGTTGCATCGCACTGATGAACAAATAATATCCGGGCACCGGATTCGTTATAAACGAAAGATTATTCCGGCGGCACGCATTTTCGGACAACACGGTACCGAACCGCCGGGCGGGCGACGAAAACGGCACGGATATTGCAGCAGATAAAGACAAGAGGTATGGAACGGAAGATGTTGAAGATACGCGTAGAGATCGCCGAACGACCGTACCAACTGACCATATCTGCCGACGAAGAGGAACGGGTGAGACGCGCCGCCAGACAGATACGCGACCAGATCGAATCCCTGAAACGCAAATACGAAGCCTCGCTGACCGAATACCTCGCGATGGCCGCCATGCGGATTTCGATCGAAAACGAAGAGAACAAAGAGCGCCTGCGGATGAGTCCGGAAGCTTTGCGGCTGCGAGACCTCGCCTCGGAACTCGACCGATGGGCCGGCGAAGAGAGTGACAGCGACGAACCGGGAGACCGGATCGTACATACTCCGGCACCGATCGTCAAGCCCAAAGGCAGACGGGGACGGCCCCGGAAAAACCGGACCGACTCGGACTCCTGACCGGCGCACGAGACACACAGACACTTCGGCGAACAGCGCCTTTCGGGGCGCGACAGTTCGCCCGACCTCCGGGCCTCCGCCCACCGTTTTTCGGCGGAACCGGACACCGAACGTTCTTTCGGGAAAAGAGACGAAAATTTACGGAACCCGGAAGCCCCTCGCACGAGAGCTTCCCGGGTCGCACGCTCCCATCCACCCACGCCGCACCTCGCGCGGCTGGCAGACAATCGGGGGAGCGGCCGGATTGTCGGAGGCATATCCCCTCGAAACGATAGGCCTCCGGCATTTCCCCTCCGTCCCAGCCGTCTCCCCTTTTTCCGGTACATACCAGAAGAAACCGAAAATGCCCGCATGGTTTCCTTTTGCTTTGCGATACTCAACACTAACTACTTGGAGCACAACAACTCTATGGACGTAGGACAGGCCTTACCCCGTTTCGGCGGGTTTCTGTATCCCAAACGCCGCCCGAGCGCGGCGGCAGAACGTTGGAAGTCCCAAATCCACAGGCAGCTCCACCCATGATTTGACCGGAGTTATTCGTCAAACCATCAAAGGAAGCCATGCTTTTTTTGTACCCCTACGAAACCAAAACAACAAAATAACCTAATCAAACACACGAATGGATATACTGATCATAATTGTAAGTGCCGTAGTCGCCGCAGCCGTGGTAGGATACGCCACCTACATGTTCACCTACAAATCGACCGAAAAGCGGCGCACCGCCATCCTGCGCGAAGCCGAGCAGGACAGCGAGATGCTCAAGAAGGAGAAAATTCTGCAAGCCAAAGAGAAATTCCTCCAGATGAAAGCCGAACACGAGAAACAGGTCGCCGAACGGAACACCCGGCTGCAGCAGATCGAAACCAAGATCAAACAGCGCGAGACCCAGCTCAACCAAGAGGGCGAACAGCTCAACAAACGCATCAAAGAGTTCGAAAGCACCCGATCCAGAGTCGAAAACGAGCTCCAGTCGCTCGCCGGACGGAAAGAGGAGCTCGACCGGCTGACCAAAGAACAGATCGTCAAGCTCGAACAGATCAGCGGCCTCTCGATCGAAGAGGCCAAGGCGCAGCTCATCGAACAGCTCAAAAGCGAAGCCAAGAGCGAAGCGGCCGCTTATATCAACGACATCATCGACGAAGCCAAGATGACCGCCAGCAAGGAGGCCAAGAAGATCGTCGTGCAGAGCATCCAGCGGGTGGCTACCGAAGCGGCTATCGAGAACTCGGTGACGGTTTTCAACATCGACTCGGATGAAGTCAAGGGGCGGATTATCGGCCGCGAAGGGCGGAATATCCGGGCTTTGGAGGCGGCGACGGGTGTGGAAATCATCGTCGATGATACTCCGGAGGCGATTATTTTGTCGGGATTCGATCCGGTGCGGCGGGAAATTGCGCGGCTCGCGTTGCACCAATTGGTGACCGACGGGCGTATCCACCCGGCGCGCATCGAAGAGGTGGTGGCCAAAGTGCAGAAGCAGATCGAAGAGGAGATCGTCGAAGTCGGGAAACGGACGGCGATCGACCTCGGAATTCACGGTTTGAATTCCGAACTCATCCGCTTGATCGGGAAGATGAAATACCGCTCGTCGTACGGGCAGAACCTCCTGCAACACTCGCGCGAGGTGGCCAACCTGAGCGGGATTATGGCGGCAGAGTTGGGGTTGAATCCCCAGCTGGCAAGGCGGGCCGGACTGTTGCACGACATCGGGAAGGTGCCGGACGACGAACCGGAACTGCCGCACGCCATGATCGGGATGAAGCTCGCCGAGAAATTCAAGGAAAAACCGGAGGTGGTCAATGCCATCGGGGCACACCACGACGAGATCGAGATGACCACTCTGATCGCACCGATCGTACAGGTGTGCGATGCCATCTCGGGCGCACGGCCGGGGGCACGGCGTGAAGTGGTGGAAAGCTACATCAAACGCTTGAAAGAGATGGAGGACATCGCCATGGCGCATCAGGGGGTACTGAAGACTTATGCCATTCAGGCCGGGCGCGAGCTGCGCGTGATCGTCGGGAGCGAAAAGATCAGCGACCAGCAGGCAGAGACCTTGTCGCACGACATCGCCAAGAAGATTCAGGACGAGATGACCTACCCGGGACAGGTGAAAATCACCGTCATCCGGGAAACGAGGTCGATCAGCTACGCCAAGTAGGCGGTAAGGCGCGCGGGCGCAGGGCGATTTCTATTTGCCAGAGGGCGGCGGTTTGAATAAACCGCCGCCCTCTTTTGCACGCTATTTGCATTGTACCCCGGGAAAACACGAAACGCCCATGAAAACGCACATCCTCACCGCCGCCTGCCTCGGCGGCCTGCTGACCCTCGGCACCCTCGCGCCGAGCGAGGCCTGCACCCGCGCCGTCTACCTCGGCCCAAACGGCATGACCGTCACCGGACGCACCATGGACTGGCGCGAAGAGATGCCCACCAACCTGTGGCTCATGCCCCGCGGCATCGAACGCATCAGCTACGACCGCGGCCCCCATCTGACCTGGACCTCGAAATACGGCAGCGTCATCGCCGCCTCCTACGACATCGGCACCTCCGAAGGGATGAACGAAAAAGGGCTCGTCGCCCAGCTGCTCTACCTGACCGAGAGCCGCTACGACCGACCCGGGCCCGACGACCGGCCCGTGATGGGGATGAGCATCTGGTGCCAGTACGTGCTCGACAACTTCGCCACCGTCTCGGAAGCCGTCGCCGAACTGAAACGGGACAGCTTCCGGATCGACGCGCCCGCCATGCCCGGCGGCCAGGCCTCCACGATGCACATGGCCATCTCGGACAGCACCGGCAACAGCGCCGTAATCGAATACCTCGACGGACGAATCTCCATCCACGAGGGACGGCAGTACCAGGTGCTGACCAACTCGCCCAGCTACGACCAGCAGCTGGCCGTCCGCGACTACTGGGCCCCGATCGGCGGCCTCAACATGCTGCCCGGGACGAACAAATCCTCCGACCGGTTCGTCCGCGCCAGCTTCTACATCAACGCCGTCGAACAGAGCGGCGATCCGAAAAAAGCCGTCGCCGCCGTCTTCAGCGTCATGCGCTCCGTGTCGGTGCCGCTGGGATTCTCGGCCCCCGGACACCCGAACAACTCCTCGACCCGCTGGCGGTCGGTCAGCGACCAGAAAAACCGGATCTACTACTTCGAAACGACCCTCGCTCCGGCCATCCTGTGGGTACCGCTCGACGAAGCCGACCTGCGGCCCGGCGCTCCGGTGCGCAAGCTGACCCTCACCGGAGGCGAAGAGTATGCCGGAAATGCGCTCAAGGAGTTCCGCAAAACCGCCCCCTTCCCCTTCCTGTTCGAAATTCCGGAAAACTTCGGTCATTGATTCCCTCCTCCCGCACGAATTTTCCGTTCCCCCGGTGCACATCGTTCCCGAATCTTCGTCCGACACGCGCCGAGGGAACGATTTCGTTTGAATCGAATCCGAAAAAACCGTAATTTTACAGAGACGGAACGCTGTGACCGACGTTCCTCGTCAGACGAACCCAAACCACTAACTCTCAAACGAATATGTTTTCTCCCGAAATTTATACGGCCCGCCGGGCGGCCCTGCGTAAGAAACTCAAGAGCGGCGTGATTCTCCTGCCCGGCAACCTCGACTCGCCGGTCAACTACCCGGCCAACACCTATGACTTCCGACAGGACAGCAACTTCCTCTACTACTTCGGTCTCGCCCAGCCGGGATTCGTCGGCGTGATCGACGTGGACCGCGACACGGACTGCCTCTACGCCGACGAGTGGACGATGGACGACCTGATCTGGATGGGCCCCCAGCCCACCGTGCGCGAACAGGCCGCACAGGCCGGAGTCGGTTCGGCCGGGAGCTTGCAGGAGCTGGCGGCGACGCTGAACAGCGCCATCAAAAAGGGCCGCAAGGTGCACTACCTGCCGCCGTACCGGGGCGAGACAAAGCTGCAGTTGTCGGCCTGGCTCGGCATCGCGGCGGAACGGCTCAAAGACCACGTGTCGCGCGACCTGATCCGGGCCGTGGTCTCGATGCGCGAGATCAAAGGGCCGGAAGAGATCGCCCAGCTGGAAGAGGCCGCGATGACCGGCTACAAGATGCACACGACGGCCATGACGATGTGTCGCGAAGGGGTCGGCGAACGGGACATTGCCGCCGAACTGAAACGAATCGCCGATCAGGCGGGAGGAGGTCTCTCGTTCCGCAGCATCGTGTCGCAGCACGGCGAGACGCTGCACAACCTGAGCTACGACGGACGGCTCCAGACGGGCCGCCTGCTGCTCATCGACGCGGGGGCAGAAACGGCGATGAGCTATGCGAGCGACCACACGCGGACGATTCCGGTCGGCGGCAAATTCTCGCAAAAACAGCAGGAGATCTACGAAATCGTGCTGGCTGCGAACGCCAAGGCACAGGAGCTGGCACGGCCGGGAGTGACCTATCAGTCGGTTCACCTGGCCGCGATGCGGGTGATTGCCGAGGGATTGCAGGCATTAGGCCTGATGAAGGGCGATCCGGCGGAGGCGGTCGAAGCGGGTGCCGCAGCACTCTTCATGCCGCACGGGCTGGGACATCAGATGGGGCTCGACGTGCACGACATGGAGGAACTGGGAGAGAAATATGTGGGATACGACGATGCGACCACCCGGAGCCCGATGTTCGGGCTGGGTGCCTTGCGGATGGGCAAGGCGCTGAAAGCGGGTCATGTGGTGACCGACGAACCGGGCATCTATTTCATTCCGGCGCTGATCGAAAAGTGGGAGCGGGAGCGCATCCATGCGTCTTACATCAATTTCCCGAAACTGCACGACTATTTCGATTTCGGCGGGATCCGGCTGGAGGACAACCTCCTGATTACGCAGAACGGCAACCGGCTGTTGAGCCGTCACCGGCCTCCGATTACGGTCGCCGAGGTCGAAAAGATCATGGCAAAGTAGGCTGCACCTGGAAAGGTATACATGCGTCAGCCTTGAAAAATCTGGTAAGATTTTTCAAGGCTGACGTTTTTTTTCGAAATCAACCGTCTACAACACCTTCGTCGCCGTAATCGGCCAGCGGCGCTCGACGCCGAACGTGCATCCCGACACCCGCAGCGCCGGCGGCAGCTGATACCGTTTGAAATCCCCCCCCAACAACAACCGGCAGACCCGTTCCACCGTCGCCGCATCGAACCCTTCGGCAACCACCTCCGCCGACGACATCCCCCCCTCGACCAGCCGCACCAGAATCACATCCAGCGTCGGATAGTCCGGCAGCGAGTCCGAATCCTGCTGCCCCGGCCGCAACTCCGCCGACGGTGCTTTCGTGAGGATATGCTCCGGAATCGGCGCCACCCTGCCCTGCTCCTCCGCCCGCTCGTTGATCCGCCGCGACAAGGCATACACCTCCCCTTTGTAAAGGTCGCCGATCACCGCCAGCGCACCGCTCGTATCGCCGTACAACGTCCCGTATCCCACCGCCGCCTCGCTCTTGTTCGAGGTATTCAGCATCAGCGCGCCGTGGCTGTTCGACAACGCCATGGTCATCATCAGCCGGATCCGCGCCTGCATGTTCTCCTCGGCCAGTCCACGGCTCTTCTCGTCGCGGGCCGACTGCAACACCGGCTGCAACGCCGCCCGCGCCGCGTCAAACGTCCCGGCGATCGGCACCAGCCAGGCGTGTCCCGCCGGAATCCCCACCCGCCGTATCATCTCCTCGGAGTCCGCCACCGAATGGTCGGTCGAGTACTGAGACGGCAGCATAACCGTCTTCACGCGCTCCGCCCCCAAGGCCTCCACCGCCAGGGCCAGCACCAACGCCGAGTCGATCCCTCCCGACATCGCCACACACGCCTCCCGAACCCCCGTCTTGGCCAGATAGTCGCGCACGCCGAGCACCAGCGCCCCGTGCAGCTGGTCCAACCGGTCGCCCCACACCGCCCCTTCGGGCAACACACCCGCCTCCGTGTCGATCACCGCGGTCGCCTCTTCGAAAAGCGGCAGCATCGAGACCTCGCCCGACGGCAGAGCCACCCCCGAACCGCCATAATAGATCGTATCGGTCTGCGCCCCCACCGCATTCACCCACACCACCGGCCGTCCCGACCGGCGTGCCTCGCGAAGCAGCCGTTCGCGGCTCTCCGTCGGTGCCCCATGCCGGAAATGGTCTGCCGCGCAACAGAAATCCACTCCCCCGCACTCTCCGTCCGCCAGCACCAGCCGCACCCCTCGCTCCCGCGCAAAAGCCTCGACCTCCGCCACCGCAGCCGCAGCCCGCTCTCTGAACAATGCCGAATCGCCCAGTCCCAACAGCGGCGTACCCGTCACCGCATCCGCACCGAAGACCGCCACTTCGGCCCCGTATTCCCCCGCGACGCGGGCAATCTCCGCCTGCATCCGGGCCGCGTTGCCCGTCACATCACCCACCTTGTTGTTCTGCTGTATGAGCGCTATTTTCATAATTCGACCTTGATTTCGAAGAGTTTATCCCAGTTTTTCCCCGTGACGAAGATTCGTCCCGTCGCCGGATCGCAGGCGATGCCGTTGAAGACATCCGTCTCCCGACGATGCGCGATACGGGTTTCCAACGCCGAACAGTCGATGTAATGGGTCACGAAGCCTGTCGCCGGGTCGATCACCGCGATACGATCCGTCAGGTAAAGATTGGCCCACAACCGATCGCCCACCCACTCCAACTCGTTGACGGCTGCCACCGGCCCGCGATGATCCCGTACCCGAAACCGCCGCAACTGTTTGAAATCGGCCGGATTCAACACCCGTATCCACTCCGAACCGTCGCTCATATAGAGCGAATCCCCGACCGCATTCCCCGTAAGCCCCCAACCTTCGCCCGAGTAGGAAAAAACGCCGACCTGCCGAAAATCCGAACGGCGATAGACGAAGCAGCGCTGTTCGCGCCAGGTGAGCAGGTAGCATACCGAGTCCCCGACCAGCGCCAGCCCCTCGCCGAAAAACCGCTCGGGCAGCTGCACCATCCGTTCCACACGCCCCGTCCCCAAATCCACACGCCGCAACGAAGAGGAGCCGTACTCGCCCGTGCTCTCATACAGACCGCCATCGGCCCACAACAGCCCCTGGGTATACGCCCGCGCGTCGTGCGGGTACTCAGCCACGATCTCCGGCACCACCACCTTCGGCTCCGGCACGACAGCCGCCGAAGAGCGGGACGACGCTCCGTTTTCACCCCTCCCCGCCGACGAGCCGCAGGCCATTGTCCCGAGAAGAATCGAACCGATTACAAAGATTTTTTTCATTTCCGCATCATTTTTCCGAACCGACGCCATCCGAACAGATACCGCAGCGCGACACTCCCCCGATACATCACCCTCGGCGACGGCAGCGCAAAGCCGTTCCACCGTTCGCGCCGCAACCCGCTCCGCATCCGGCACCAGAAGTCCCGGTGTCCCCGCACCACCGCCCCGGCGAATGCACGCCGACCGGTGCAAAGATAGGCCGCCGCCTGCCCTCCGTCGAGCCAGAAGCGGATAAAATAGAGCACCGCAAAATGTCCGAGCGACAAATTACGATAAAGCATCGCCAGATTGTTCCGAAAATTCAGGTAGATTTTTCGCGGCGAAGAGGCCGGCAAAGCGCCTCCCCCGACATGATAAACCACCGACTGCGGAGCCACCGCCACGCGCCACCCCATCCGGTGGAGCCGCCAACAGAGGTCGATCTCCTCCATGTGGGCGAAAAAGGTCTCCTCGAATCCTCCCGCCTGCCGCCACACTTCGGCCCGTATCAACAAAGCCGCCCCCGTCGCCCAGAAAATATCGCGCACCGTATCGTACTGTCCCTCATCGCGTTCCACCGTCCCGAAAATCCGCCCCCGGCAGAACGGATAGCCCAGCCGATCGATAAATCCGCCGGCCGCCCCCGCATATTCGAAATACGCCTGCCGGTCATAGCTCCTGAGTTTCGGCATCGCCGCGCCGACGGTAGGTTCCGCCTCGAACAGAGCCACCAAAGGCTCCAGCCACCCCGGCGTCACCTCGACGTCGGAGTTGAGCAGCAGATAGGCGTCGAACGAAGCCAATGCTTCGTGCGCCAATGCCCGATTATAACCGCCCGTAAAACCGTAGTTCTCGTCAAAAGCCAAGAGTCTCACCCGCGAATCGCCGCCCTCGCCATAAGTATCCGACAACCAGCGCAAAGAGTTGTCAGTCGAAGCATTGTCGGCCACCACGACCGTCACCTGGCACCCCTCCGGCGCCCCCGTCCCGGTCGAACAGGCGATCACTCCCGGCAGAAACCGCCTCAGAAACGCTTCGCCGTTCCAGTTCAGGATCACCACCGCCAACCTCATCGCCCGTCGCCCCCGCCCGTTTCATTCTCCGCAACCTGACGCCCGTGAGCCGCCATCCAAGCCTCCCGATTGTGTTTCCACCGCCGGTGCGACCACATCCACAACTCCGGCCGCGTACGGATCATCCGCTCCAGCCGCTCGGCATACCGCCGGGTGATCTCGCCCGGTTCGACCCGCTCCACCCCGTCATAGAGCAGTTCGAACCGCGCCTCATAGTATCCCCGCCGCACTTTCCGCATGTCGAGGAACAGCACCGGCATCCCGCTCCGCAAAGCCAGCTTCTCCGTCCCGACGAAGAACGGCGTCCACCGGCCGAGAAACATCGTCCAGTTCTGAATCTCCGGCCACGCCGGGGTCTGATCGGCAATCAACGCCAGGGCCACCGTCCCGCCGGCCCGATGCCGGCGCACCATCTCGCGCCCCACCTCGTGCATCGGCACGGGCACCACCCCGAACCGGCTCCGGATCTTCCGGTAGAAGCGGTCGGCACCCCGGTTGCTCAAGGGCCGATAGACGGCCAGCGTGGTGCTCGGCGCACTATAGAGGCCGAAATTCGTGGTGTACTCCCACGAGCCGTAATGGGCCATGGCCGATATCCAGGACTTTCCGCCCGTCCAGGCCGCCACCTCGTCGAGGTTCAGGTATTTCATCCGCTGCCTCACCTGTTTTTCCGTGGCCGAGGTCAGCGAGAGGGTCTCGATAAAGACGTCCGCCAGATGGGCATAGAAGGCACGTTCGATTCTCCGTCGCTCCTCTTCGCTCTTCTCGGGAAACGAGGCGCGCAGGTTGGCGCGCACGACTCCCCGCCTGTAGCGCACGACGCTGTACAGCACCCACCGCACGAGATCGGAGAAGAGAAACTGCATTTTATACGGCAATTTCCCGAGTGCCCAGGCGAAAGGATAGACAAAATAGTAGGTCAGCATCGGCACATGAAGATCATTTGATAAACTCTTTGCCGGCAACGAGCCGAAAGACTTCGTCCCGCACGGACGGATTGGTCGCCACGACGCTCCGCCCGAAAGTATAGTCCGCCCCTCCGGCGAAATCGGTCACGACTCCGCCCGCCTGACGCACGATGAACGCTCCGGCAGCCACGTCCCACGGCGAGAGGTTGATGTGATAAAAGGCGTCGGCCCGTCCGGCGGCCACATAGACCAGATCGGTCGCCGCCGAACCCAACCGCCTCGCTCCGTGGCTGTTGCGATTGAAGTAGGCGAAGCTCCGTTCGAAGTGCTCCACGACTTTCGCATCCAGCCCGTAGGCCAGCCCGGTCAGCACCAGTGCGTCGTCCACGCGCGCCACGTCGGAGACGCGGATCGGCTCCCCGTTACAGAAAGCCCCCGGAGCTCCTTTCCAGGTATAAAAGTTCTCCTGCAACGTGACTTCATACACCACCCCGACAACCGCCTCTTTGGCCTGCGTGTCCCACAGCGCAATGCTGACGGCATAGGGCGGCAGTCCGTGCACGAAGTTGGTCGTCCCGTCCAGCGGGTCGACGATCCACTGGTACGGCGCCGCGGGATCGACCCGTCCCGACCCCTCCTCGGCAATGAATCCGGCTTCGGGCACCAACGCCCCGAGGGCTTCGACGACCATCCGCTCGGCTCCCTTGTCGACGTACGAGACGAAGTTGTGCACGCCCTTGACCTCGACACGGTCGACGGTAAACCGTTTCCGTTCGGCGGCAATATAATCCCCGGCCGCCCGCGCAATCTCGCGTACGCGAGCGCATACCGCTTCCCGGTCGATCGGCATATGATTTTCCATCTGTTTCATTCGGCGCTTTTTCGGATGATTACACAAAGATAGTGATTCTTGCAACGGATAATCCGCACAAAAGGGGGAATTTTTGGAGGATATGCCGTATAAAAAAGGCCTGCCCCTTCCGGAGCAAGCCTTTTCGTTAAAAGATCCGCTTCAAAAACGAAGCCGACCGGACTACTTCTGACGGTAGATCTTGGTATAGCCGTAGATAGCCTCATCCCCGAGTTCCTCTTCGATGCGGAGGAGCTGGTTGTATTTGGCCATCCGGTCGGAACGGCTCATCGAACCGGTCTTGATCTGGCCCGAGTTGGTAGCCACGGCGATATCGGCGATGGTAGCATCCTCGGTTTCGCCCGAACGGTGCGAGGTCACGCTGGTATAGCCCGCGCGGTGCGCCATTTCGATGGCATCCAACGTTTCGGTCAGCGAGCCGATCTGGTTCACTTTGATCAGGATCGAGTTCCCGCAGCCCATTTCGATCCCCTTCTTCAGGAATTCGACGTTGGTCACGAAGAGGTCGTCGCCGACCAGCTGGCACTTGTCGCCGATCGCTGCGGTGAGTTTCTGCCACCCTTCCCAGTCGTTTTCGCTCATACCGTCTTCGATGGAGTCGATCGGGTACTTAGCCACCAACCCTTTCAGGTATTCCACCTGCTGGTCGGAAGTCAACTTAGCTCCCTTGTCGCCTTCGAAGATGGTGTAGTCGTAAACGCCGTTCTTGTAGAATTCCGACGATGCGCAGTCCATCCCGATAGCCACATCACCTCCCTCGCACTTCCGACCCGGTTTGTAACCGGCTTTCTTAATGGCTTCGATGATCGATTCGATGGCGTCTTCGGTACCTTTCAAGGTCGGTGCGAAACCACCCTCGTCGCCCACTGCGGTCGAAAGGCCACGGTCATGCAACACCTTTTTCAAGGCATGGAAAACCTCAGCCCCCATGCGCAACCCTTCGCGGAACGAAGCGGCGCCCACCGGACGGATCATGAATTCCTGGAATGCGATCGGGGCGTCGGAGTGCGAACCGCCGTTGATGATGTTCATCATCGGCACGGGCAGGGTCTTGGCATTCGAACCGCCGATGTAGCGATACAACGGCATGTTGAGGAGATTGGCAGCAGCCTTGGCACAAGCCAGCGATACCCCCAAAATAGCATTCGCCCCGAGGTTCGACTTGGTCGGAGTCCCGTCGAGTGCGATCATGGTCTTGTCGATCCCCACCTGGTCGGTCACCATCATGCCGACGATCTCCTTGGCGATCACGTCGTTGACGTTCTGCACTGCCTTGAGCACCCCTTTCCCGAGGTAACGTCCTTTATCACCGTCGCGGAGTTCGAGGGCTTCGTTTTCGCCAGTCGATGCGCCGCTCGGCACAGCTGCGCGTCCGAAAGCGCCGCTGGCGGTGAGTACTTCCACTTCGATGGTCGGATTACCGCGCGAGTCGAGGATTTCGCGGGCATGTACGCTGATGATTTGTCCCATTTTTATTGTTGATTTTTAGGTTTTTGCACTTCGTTCCACCCGATTCCGGAAAGAATCGAGGGGTGTTTACCGCAGGTCGGTAAACACCCCTCAAAAGTAGTACTTTGTTTCTGACTATGCAAATTATTCGACTTCGGTAGCCACCGCTTCGACCGCAGCCGCTTCGGCAGCCGGAGTTTCCGCAGCCGGAGCCGCATTGTCCGTCGCAGCAGTCGTTTTCTTGGCCCCGCCGGCACGCCGAGTCCGTCCCTTCGCAGCGCCTTTCTTAGCTGCGCCGCCGTTCTGGGTGTATTCGGTGTCGAAGTCGACGAGTTCGATGAAGCAGGTTTCCGCCCCGTCCCCCTGCCGGAAGCCGGTTTTCAGGATACGGCAGTAGCCGCCCGGCCGTTCCGCAATCTTGGGAGCGACTTCGCGGAAGAGTTCGGTCACGGCTTCCTTGCTTTTCAGGTAAGCGAAGACCATACGCCGCGAGTGGGTCGAGTCGTCTTTCGACTTGGTAATGATCGGTTCCACGTAAGTCCTGAGGGCCTTGGCCTTAGCGAGGGTGGTGTTGATGCGTTTGTGGAGGATCAACGACACGGCCATATTCGCCATCAAGGCTTTGCGGTGCGAAGCCTGCCGCCCGAGGTGGTTTACGGTTTTGTTATGTCTCATGGTTGTGTTTAGTCTTTGTCAAGTTTGTACTTAGCGACGTCCATCCCGAAGTGGAGGTTCAGGTTGGCGAGGAGTTCGTCGAGTTCGGACAAGGATTTCTTCCCGAAGTTTCTGAATTTCAAGAGGTCGCTGCGCTGGAAACGCACGAGTTCCCCCAAGGTCTCCACCTCTGCGGCTTTCAGGCAGTTCAGGGCCCGCACCGACAGATCCTGTTCCGTCAGCTTGGTCTTGAGCAGTTGCCGCATGTGGAGGATATCTTCGTCGAACTCTTCGGTGGTCGCCTTCTCTTCGGTCTCGAGGGTGATCTTTTCGTCGGAGAAGAGCATGAAGTGGAAGATCAGAATCTTGGCCGCCTCCTTGAGTGCCTCCTTGGGATGGATGGATCCGTCGGTGGTAATCTCGATGGTGAGTTTTTCGTAGTCGGTCTTCTGTTCGACGCGGTAGTTTTCGACCGCGTACTTCACGTTCTTGATCGGCGTGTGGATCGAGTCGATCGGAAGGAGTCCGAACGGGGCATCGGCGGGCCGGTTCTCTTCGGCCGGCACATACCCGCGGCCTTTGCCGATGGTGAGTTCGATCTGGAACTTCACGTCGGGTTCGAGGCGGCAAATCAGCAAGTCCGGATTGAGCACTTTGAAGCCGGTCATGAAGTTGGAGAGGTAGCCTGCAGTAAGTTCGGTCACTCCGGCCACGTTCACCACCACTTTTTCCGATTCGACGTTCTCGACGGTCCGCACAAGGCGTACCTGTTTGAGGTTCAGAATGATTTCTATCATCTCTTCCATCACTCCGGGGATGGAAGCAAACTCGTGATCTACGCCGGGTATCCGTACGGTGGTAAAGGCGTAACCTTCGAGCGACGACAGGAGTATTCGACGGAGTGCATTGCCCACGGTGATGCCGTATCCCGGCTCCAGGGGACGGAATTCGAACCGTCCGAACGAGGCCGTGGAGTCGAGCATGATCACCTTGTCGGGCTTCTGGAATGCTAATATAGCCATAGTTGTGTGTACTCCTCGATTAATTACTATTTAGAGTAGAGTTCGACGATCAACTGTTCGTTGATGTTTTCGGGAATTTCGGCGCGTTCGGGTTTCTGCATGAATTTGCCGGACATCGACGCGGCGTCCCATTCGAGCCACGAGAAGCGGCTGCGCTGGTTCGAACCCAGAGCGTTCTGGATCACTTCCAGTGCTTTGGATTTTTCCCGAACGGCAACGATCTGGCCGGGTTTCAGCTGGTACGACGGGATGTTCACCACATTTCCGTCCACGGTGATATGCCGGTGCGACACCAGTTGCCGCGCTGCGGCGCGCGTCGGTGCGATCCCCATCCGGTAAACGACATTATCCAGTCTCGATTCGAGGAGCTGGAGCAGCACTTCACCGGTCACGCCGCCGGCCCGTTCCGCTGCTTCGAAGGTGCGCCGGAACTGCTTTTCGAGCATCCCGTAGAGTGCCTTTACCTTCTGTTTTTCCTTGAGCTGTACGCCGTATTCGGAAACTTTCTTCCGCCGCCGGTTAAGGCCGTGCTGTCCCGGGGGATAGTTTTTCTTCTCGAACGAAGAGTCGGAGCCGAAAATAGGTTCGCCGAATTTACGGGCGATTTTGGTTCTGGGTCCTGTATAACGTGCCATTTTGTGTTTTTACTTTTTTGTCTTTGTTGGAAAGGTATGGTAAAATGATCCGCTTTATGCGATCTTCCGGTGTTTTACGGGCATCGCTGTGAAGCACAGGTCTGCGACGACAACCGAAGATCAGACACGACGACGTGCCGGCGGACGGCAACCGTTATGAGGCAGCGGGGTGACGTCGATGATTTCGATCACTTCGATCCCGGCTCCGTTGATGGTCCGGATGGCGGATTCGCGTCCCGAGCCGGGCCCTTTGACATACACTTTCACTTTGCGCAGCCCGAGGTCATAGGCGACCTTGGCGCAATCCTGCGCTGCGGTCTGCGCGGCATACGGGGTGTTTTTCTTCGAGCCCCGGAAGCCCATCTTCCCGGCGGAGCTCCAGCTGATAACCTGTCCTTCGCCGTTGGTGAGGGTGATGATGACGTTATTGAATGTCGAGTGGATGTGTGCCTGACCGAGGGCATCGACCTTCACGACTTTCTTTTTGACTGATGTTTTCTTTGCCATAATTTTCTCTGCCTAATTGGAGTTAGGATAACCGATTAACTACTTGGTTGCCTTTTTCTTGTTGGCAACGGTTTTCTTGCGTCCTTTCCGGGTGCGGGCATTGTTTTTGGTGCTCTGCCCGCGCACGGGGAGCCCCAGACGGTGCCGGATCCCACGGTAGCAACCGATGTCCATCAGGCGTTTGATATTGAGCTGGATGGTCGAGCGCAGTTCCCCTTCGACGCGCAGCCCTTCGCTGGCAATCACGTTACGGATGGCGCCGACCTGTTCGTCTGTCCAGTCTTTCACTTTGGTATCCTGGTCGATACCGGCCTTCTCCAGAATAACGGCGGCGGTGCTTCGCCCGATGCCGTAGATGTAGGTGAGACCGATTACGCCTCGTTTGTTTTTCGGTAAATCGACTCCGACAATACGTGCCATATGTGTGTTTTGTCTTTTTCTTTAGAAATTTTTAAAACTCAGTTTCGACTCGCTCTCCCCTCGGGGCATCGACATAGAGAGATGTCCCGAAAGGAGTAGCCAATCACCCCTGACGCATCTTGAGTTTGGGGTTTTTCTTGCAAATGACGTACACGCGCCCTTTGCGGCGTACGATTTTGCAGTCTTCGCTGCGTTTTTTGATGGATGCTCTGACTTTCATCGTTTTGAGTTGTTTTCTTTCAGTGGTTCCGACCCGGAGAGGGCCGGCCTGCAAAATTACTTGTAGCGGAACGAAATGCGTCCTTTCGACAAATCGTAGGGGGACATTTCGACCTTTACTTTATCCCCGGGGAGAATCTTGATGTAGTGCATCCTCATCTTTCCGGAGATGTGGGCGGTGATTATGTGACCGTTGTCGAGCTCCACGCGGAACATGGCGTTGGACAGGGCTTCGATAATGGTACCGTCCTTTTCGATCGCTGCTTGTTTGGCCATTCGGTTGATTGGTTAAAGCATTGCCTGTGGGCGAGCCGCCGGCCTCTCAGTCGATCGGCAGCCCTTTTTCGATATACTCGAAGGTGGTGAGGACATCCGGCCCCTGCTCCGTAATCGCGACGGCGAATTCGAAGTGCGCAGAGGGTTTCCGGTCGGCGGTTCTGACAGTCCAACCGTCCCGTTCGAAGATGACGTTCCGGGTGCCGAGGTTGATCATGGGCTCGATGCAGATCACCATCCCGGCTTTCAGCCGGGGCCCGCTGCCGCGTTTCCCGTAGTTGGGAACCTGCGGCTCCTCGTGCAGGTGGCGTCCGAGTCCGTGGCCGACCATCTCGCGTACGACGGTCATTCCGTGTCCCTGGGCATATTCCTGTACGGCGTGGGAAATATCGCCGATGCGATTTCCGACATGCGCCTGCGCGACACCTCTATAAAGGGCTTCCTTGGTGACGTCCAGCAGCTCGCGCACACGAGGCGCCAAGCTGTCCATACCTCCTACGGCGAATGTGTAGGCGGAGTCGCCATGAAAACCGTTCATAAATGCGCCGCAGTCTACCGACAGGATGTCGCCTTCCTGCAAAGCATAACCCGACGGAATCCCGTGCACGATCTGTTCGTTGACCGACATGCAGAGCGTTGCGGGAAATCCTCCGTAACCTTTGAAGTTCGGTACCGCGCCCTGCGAGCGAATGTACTCCTCAGCCAAGGCGTCCAGCTCCCGGGTGGTAACTCCCGGACGGATGTTACGCCCCACGAGGGCTAATGTACGGCTGACGAGCTGGTTGCTCTGGCGCAGCAGTTCGATCTCCTCTTTGGTTTTCAGGTATATCATTTATATATAATAGAAGAACCTTTTTACTTAAAAAATCCGGTTCTACCGGTCGCTCGAACGATTCGGTTCGGATCAAGGGTGCGAATAATCATAGATGACCATCCGCCCCCATCCCCGAGAGATTAGTTCAAGCGTCCTTTCATCCGCCCGCTCTTCATCAGACCGTCGTAGTGTCTCAAGAGCAGGTGCGATTCGATCTGCTGCAAGGTATCCAGCACCACTCCCACGAGGATCAGCAGCGACGTCCCCCCGTAGAATAAAGCGAACTGTCCGTCGACGCCGATCATCCGGGCGAAGACCGGCAGGATCGCCACGATCGCGAGGCAGATCGAGCCCGGCAAGGTGATCCGCGTCATAATGGTGTCCAAATAGCTCGCGGTCTGCTTCCCCGGTTTGATACCCGGAATGAATCCTCCGTTCCGCTTCATATCGTCGGCCATCTGGTTGGTGTTGACGGTAATGGCGGTATAGAAGTAGGTGAAGGCCATCACCAAGAGGCCGAACACGAGGTTATACCAAAAACCGTAGATATTACCGAAAACAGCCCCCAAGCCTTGCGTAGCTTCGAATTTGGTGAAGATCAGAGGGAGCATCATAATCGCCTGTGCGAAGATGATCGGCATCACCCCGGCAGCATTAATCTTGAGCGGAATGTATTGCCGAACGCCGCCGTACTGTTTATTCCCGACGATCCGCTTAGCATACTGCACGGGTATCTTCCTGACCGCCTGCACCAGTGCGATCGTCCCTGCAAACACGAGGAACAGCAGCACCAGTTCGACAATCAACATGACGAATCCCCCGCCTGCCGTCGTAAACCGGGCGTTCATCTCAGCAAGGAACGCATGCGGGAGTCTGGCGATAATCCCGATCATAATGATCAAGGATACCCCGTTCCCGATCCCCTTGTCGGTGATCTTCTCGCCGAGCCACATGACGAACATCGTCCCTGCGATCAAAACCATCGTGGCGCTGAAGGTGAAGAGGAACGATCCCGGCCCCAGCACAAATGCGGAAGGGAGCAGCTGGTAGTTCAGGTTGGCCAGGTAAGCCGGCGCCTGAATCAGCAGAATCCCGATCGTGAGATATCTGGTCCACTGATTGATCTTCCTCCGTCCGCTCTCCCCTTCCTTCTGCAACTTCTGGAAGTAGGGAATCGCAATCCCCAGAAGCTGAATCACGATCGAGGCGGAGATATACGGCATAATCCCCAAGGCAAAAATCGAGGCATTCGAGAAAGCCCCCCCGGAGAAGATGTCGAGCAGCCCTAAGATCCCGTCAGCGGTCTGTTTCTGGAGTCCCGATCCGGAGAGTGCTTCGGGGTTGATCCCCGGCAGCACGACGAAACTCCCCAACCGATAAATCAGAAGCAACCCCAAAGTGTAGAGGATGCGGTTCCGCAGCTCCTCGATTTTGAAGATGTTCCGAATGGTGTCTATTAATTTTTTCATGAGCCGAAAAAGGTAGGCAATGGAAAATGAATCGTTTACAGCTTAGTCGCCGTTCCTCCCTGAGCCTCGATAGCGGCCTGGGCGGTTTTCGAGAAGGCATTGGCCGTCACGTCCACTTTCTTGGTCAAAGTCCCGGTACCGAGAATTTTCACCACATCATTTTTCGATACAAGACCTGCCGCAACGAGTTCAGCCTGTCCGATCGCAGTCGCCCCCGTCTTAGCCACCAAGGCTTCGATCGCGCCGAGGTTGACGGTCTTGAAAACGACTTTGTTGATGTTGGTAAACCCGAATTTCGGCAAGCGCCGCTGCAACGGCATCTGACCGCCCTGGAAACCGCGTTTGTGTTTGTAACCCGAACGCGACTGGGCGCCTTTGTGCCCGCGGGTCGACGTTCCGCCATACCCCGACCCTTGTCCGCGTCCGATGCGTTTTTCGCTGTGCGTAGAGCCTTTGGCGGGTTTGATATTGCTGAGGTTCATGATCTTTCTCTCTGTTTAAAGGAATCTATTTAACTTCTTCAACGTGGACGAGATGTTTCACTTTCTCGACCATGCCCATGATTTCGGGGCATTTGTTGTGTTCGACGCTCTGGCGGATCTTGCGCAGCCCGAGCGCGTCCAAATTGGCACGCTGCGTTTTGGTCGCACCGATGCGGCTTTTGGTCTGGGTGATTTTAACTATGGCCATTTCGCTGTATAGTTACTGTTGGTTGTGTGGGGTATCTCCGGGGATCGGCGGACACGAGCACGGGCCGCCGAAACCGCCCGATGCGAGAACTACCCGTTGAATACTTTGGTGAGTGAAATCCCGCGGGTTTCGGCAATGGTCACCGGGTCGCGCAATTCGGCCAGTGCGGTGACGGTCGCCTTAACGAGGTTATGCGGGTTGGAAGAGCCTTTGCTCTTGGCGAGCACGTTCTTCACGCCGACGCTTTCGAGCACGGCACGCATTGCACCCCCTGCGATCACCCCGGTACCGGGAGATGCCGGACGCAGCAGCACGCGACTGCCGCTGAACTTGGCCACCTGTTCGTGCGGGATGGTTCCCTTGAGGATCGGCACTTTGATGAGGTTTTTCTTGGCGTCTTCCACGCCTTTCGCAATAGCGGCAGTAACTTCGGAAGCTTTCCCCAGGCCGTAGCCCACGATGCCGTTCTCGTTCCCCACGACGACGATAGCGGAGAAGGTGAAGGTCCGTCCCCCTTTGGTCACTTTCGTCACGCGCTGAATACTTACCAGCCGATCTTTGAGTTCGATGTCGCTGGTGCGTACTTTTTTTATGTTGTTTACTGACATAATAATCCGTTGGTGTGTTGTGTGAGTTAGAATTTCAGGCCGCCTTCGCGCGCTGCTTCAGCGAGTTGTTTCACACGCCCGTGGTAGAGGTATCCGTTGCGGTCGAAAGCGACGCCGGAGATTCCCGCTGCAATGGCTTTAGCAGCCACCGCTTTCCCCACGAGTGCCGCCACTTCGGTCTTTTTCATCCCTTTTGCCGCCGCAGCCACGTCTTTGTCCAGCGACGATGCGGCAGCCAGTGTCTTACCGGCCCGGTCGTCGATCACCTGAGCATATATTTGCTTGTTACTGCGAAAAACCGTCAGACGGGGCGTTTCGGCCGTCCCGTTCACGATTTTGCGAATGCGCATCTTGATCCGTGCGCGTCTTGCTATTTTAGTGAGTGCCATTGTTTCTTAGCTGTTATTTGGAGTTAGCCGACTTACCTGCCTTACGACGCAGTTGTTCGCCCACGAACTTGATCCCTTTACCCTTGTACGGTTCCGGCTTGCGCAGCGAGCGGATCTTGGCTGCCACCTGGCCGAGCAGTTGTTTGTCCGCGCTCTTGAGGGTCAGAATAGGGTTCCCTTTCTTTTCCGCAAAAGCTTCGGCTTTCACTTCAGCCGGGAGCATGATATGAATGTCGTGCGAATACCCCAAGCTCAGTTCCAGGATCTGCCCTTTGACTTCGGCTTTGAAACCGACGCCGATGAGCTCCTGTTTGGTTTCATATCCGGTCGAGACGCCGTGTACCATATTGGCGATCAAGGCCCGGTAGAGGCCGTGCATCGACCGATGGCGCGGTTGATCGGTCGGCCGCGTCACATGAACTTGTTCTCCCTCGACCTTCACGGTGATGTCCGGATCGACTTTCTGGGAAAGTTGTCCGAGAGGGCCTTTCACACTGACCACATTATCGGCGCCCACGGTAACGGTAACGCCTTTAGGCAGGTTTACAGGTAATTTTCCGATTCTTGACATTGCGTATTGTCTTGATTGTGAGTGTAGATTAATATACGTAGCACAGCACTTCGCCGCCCACATTGTCCCGCCGCGCCTGTTTGTCGGTCATCACCCCTTTGGAGGTAGAGACGATGGCGATTCCGAGGCCGTTCATGACCCTCGGCATTTCAGCCGCATTGGAGTACTGCCGCAATCCCGGCCGGCTGACGCGCGTCAAGGCTTTGATCGCCGGAGTTTTGGTTTCGGGATGGTACTTCAAGGCGATCTTGATGGTCGAGAAGCCTTTTTCGTCTTTTCCGAATTTGTAAGCGAGGATGTAGCCCTGTTCATGCAGGATGCGTACGATCTCTTGCTTGATTTTCGAGCCGGGAGCTTCAACCACTTTGTGGTTGGCTTTCACCGCGTTTCTGATACGAGTCAGAAGATCTGCAATCGGATCTGTCATGGTTAAAAAATAAAAAGTTTTTTTTTCGTTGTTTATCAATACGTTACGTGCCGCACCTCTGCCTCCGCAGAGAGCATGAACGCCCGTAAAGAGTGGCAAAGTTACAAACTATTCCTTTATAATCAAATTATTAGAAAGGATTTCTTTGCAATTCACAGCGACTTCGAACGATTTTTCCCATTCGGGCAGGCACGGCCCATAAAACGCCCTGTGGGCGCCCCGGGCTTCCGCAGCCACACCTCGGGCGCGCCAGGTCTCGTTGGCAACGGAGGTTACGACTGGTCGGTCACGGTCTACGATTCGGGAGACCATTATCGGAGCTCGTATTTGGACTTTTACGCGACGTGGTTCAACCCAAGCAGCACGGCATACCGGGCGGCTGGTCTTCAGTTGCGTTGCCTCTCGGAATAAACGGTGCGTGTCGCACTCACAAATG